>JAFUDD010000420.1 GCA_017459315.1 Clostridia bacterium
ATGTTTCAATAATGACCTTCAACAGAGCGCGATCACCGCAGGCCGCCTTGACGGCAGCAATATCCGCTTGCACAAAGTCCCAATCGCCATCCTTTGCTTTGCCGACATTGATTACCATATCGACTTCCTGCGCGCCTGCGTCGATGGCATAGGCTGCGTCAGGGGCTTTTGCCGCACTTAACATGGCACCGAGAGGGAAACCGACGACACAGCATGCTTTAATATCGGTGCCGGCCAGTTCCTTGGCAACCTGCGGAATCCGGGAAGTATTCACGCAAACGCTGGCCGTGTTGTATGCTTTGGCTTCTGCGCAAACCTTGTGAATCGCTTCTTCCGTTGCATCCGCCTTCAATAATGTATGGTCAATGTACTTTGCAAGAACCTTGTTATCCATCTGATACCTCCGTTATGCTTCTTTATTGTACCGGATCACGCTGCCGTCTTCGTCCCAAAGACGTTCCATGTTGTAATAGGCCCGCTCTTCGGGATGGAAAAGATGTACAAGCGCAAACCCAAAATCCAGAACGATCCAGCGTCCCTCATCATAGCCTTCCTTACGCTTGGCAAGCAAGCCGATCTGCGCGGCCTGATCCTCCAATTCGTCGCAAAGTGCTTTCACATGCGGCACGCTGCGGCCGCTTGCAATCAAAAACCAATCCGCAACAATGGTGCGGTCTCCGACATGGATCGCAACGATATCCGACGCCTTTTTATCGTAAAGAATATCGCACAGCTTCAAAATTTCCTGTTCTCCGAAACGTTCGTTCATAGTGTACCTCCTAAATCTTTGATCGCTCGTAATGTGGCCGGATGAACCGAAAAGCCACGCTCGGTGATGTGTGTCAGACTCCTTTGGAAAGCCAGCAGCACGGCTGCATCCAGGTCCTTTTGACTCCGTATTTCTTCTACGCCGGGGTAATCTCTGCCGGGTTCGATCATGTCAGCCAGATAAATGATCTTATCCAGCTTCGTCATTGCGGCGTCTCCGGTCGTATGCAATCGGATAGCACGCAGAATGGCAGGATCATGAACGCCGTATTGCTCTTCGGCAAGCTGCGCTCCGATCTCAGCATGCAAAACCGGCAAAAGCTTGACCTCGTCTGAAGATCGTGTAAACAGTTCTTCCTTTGGCAGGTATTTAGCACAGTCGTGCAGAAGTGCGGCAATCTGCGCCTGCTTCGGATCGACGCCGTTTTCCTGCGCAAGAAGAATAGCGGCTTCGATGACGCCGGCAGTATGCCGCATACGTCCTTCGGTCAAGGCCGGTCGAAGCTGTTCATACAGCCGGTGAACCTCCTCTGTTTGGTATAACCCGCGATAGTAGATTTCATGCGCAACGGAAGCGGGCACAAAATCGACGATGGGAAGGGCCTGTCGCACACGATCCCGCACCTCCGTAGAGGACAGATCAGAAACGGCTTCCAGAAGGATAACGTTTGCACCGTACTGCTTATGCAGCAGCTTGGCCATGTCCTGCTCGCCGCCGCTTTGCCCGCCGCGTACGGTGCACACAAGAGCTGCTAGCTGACTGATACCGTCCGGCCTGTACCATGTGGTGAAGGAACGCAGCATATCGCTTCCCATCAGGAAATAGAAAGCAGCATCCGGCATACGTTCCTTTAAGGCTGTGAGCGTATCGAACGTGTAGCTTTTCCCTTCGCGGTAAAGCTCCATGGTATCGACCTCGAAGCCGCTATGATCGGCAATCGCCAAGGTCAGCAGCTTCAAGCGATCATCCGTTGTTGCACCGGTATCTATTTCCTTGTGCGGCGGGATGCGGTCAATCATAAACAAAACACGATCCAATGCAAGCGATTGCATGGCTCGTTCGGCAATCAACAGATGCCCGTTATGGATGGGATGAAAGGTCCCGCCGAGTATTCCGATTCTTTCCTGTTTCATAATCGCTATTATAGTATAAAATACTGTCGTTAGGCAATACTTTTTTCATCGAACTCGATGAGGAATACCATGAATTCAAAATACAGGTCCAAAATCACAGATATCATTGATACGGGATTTCTGTTTGCCTTTATATATGCCTTGTTCCTGCTTTTACTACCGAACCGTGAATTGTGGGTTCCGCTGTTCCTTGCGCTGAGCTGCACAGGCGTCATTGCTTTTGCCATGCACAAAAGGAACGAAAAAAGAAAAAGGGAGCAGGAGGACAAAGAAGAAAAGAACAGATTGCTTGCACAAGCATTGCTCATGCCGACAGAAGTGATTCGATCCCTGTTTTCTGAAGCAGCAATAGTCCAAATACATAATGTAAAAACGGACGATATCCTTCCGCTGCTGCGCAAAGGCGAAACAGAAATATGGCTATTAGGCGATATGGACGCTGAAGCAAATCATTTTATCAAGAAATACGTACCCGGAATGACGATACACGATAAATCCGAAACAGCCGAACGTTTAAAGCCGCTTCTTCCCGAGAACGAAAGGCCTGTGGCAGCGAGTACAGAAAAGAGACAGATTCGTTTTCATCATCCGGCAAAATGGTTCGGGGAATGGCAGCCGAACCGGTTTACCGTGCTGGGAATCCTGCTGACCGTATTATCTTTTACTGTCCGATACCGATTATACTTTCGTATTTTGGCGTCACTCGCCTTTATGATCGGCGGTCTCATCAAAGCAAGAAAACCCCTGCAAGGCAGGGACTTAAACTCAATATAAAATAATTAAACATATTTTCAATATATACGAATATTACATGTATATATGTATAATTATATAATGTAAATTGCTCTATCTTTACGTTCCGTTATCTTGCCGATACACTGCGCAGAGGGAACCGCTTTTTTCAAGGCTTCAAAAACAGCATCTGCATCAGCGGGGTCAACGGCGCACAACAGACCGCCTGAGGTCTGCGGGTCAAACAGCACATCGCAAACAGCCAGTTCCGTATCGCCGACATCGACCGAGGCTTACGCATAGCTACGGTTTCCATACAAACCTTCAGGCAATAAACCCATGCGGGCAAATTCAAGAGCTTCCGGAAGAATGTATA
>JAFUDD010000033.1 GCA_017459315.1 Clostridia bacterium
AACCGGCGTCTTTAAATCCATACGGCTCACGCGGTAATCACGGCTGGTCACCAGACCGACCAGGCGGCCTTCCGGCGTTCCGTCCTCGGTCACGGCGATGGTCGAATGTCCGGTCCGCGCCGTTAATTCCACGATATCCGCCAGCGTCTGATCCGGCCGGATATTGGAATCGCTGCGGACAAAACCGGCCTTATACGTCTTGACGCGGCGTACCATGGCGGCCTGATTCTCGATGGTCTGCGACCCGAAGATAAAAGAAACGCCGCCTTCCTGCGCAAGGGCAACGGCGAGCCTGTCGCCGGAAACCGACTGCATGATGGCGGACACAAGGGGGATATTCATTTGGATGGGCGTGGTTTCACCGCGGCGGAACTTGCACAGCGGGGTTTTGTGGCTCACGTTGGCAGGGATGCATTCCGCGGACGAATAGCCCGGGATTAACAGATATTCACTAAAGGTATGGGACGGTTCGTTGATAATTTTCGTCATAAAAACGTCTACCCTTTCTCCATTTTGGATATATTATCATATTTCGCACCGAGCGCCAAGATGCGGCGCGCATTTTTACGGAAGTTTTACGGCTTGTGAGCGAGGGAACGAACGAGCGGAAAATGTGCCCTGCAGCAAAAAAAGCCGCGTGCTGCGGCTTAGGTTCTGCTGTTTATACGTCCGGCGCGGGGCTTTCTGCCGCATCCGGCTGTTCGGCGTCTGGCGTGGGAGAGGCCTGTGCCGCGCTGCGGTAGGCGTAGGGCATTTCCTCGAGCGGAATGCGGAATGAGCCCTTCCAGTAGCGGGCGTGATCGCGCAGAAAGCTCGAATCGTCGAACACGCGCGCCATGCTGTACAGCGTGCAGTTGCGGATCGAATAGAGCGAACGCAGCTTGAGCTTCAGATAGGGGCTCTCCATCTCAAAGACAAGATAGCTGTCCGAAAGCCCGTCGGCGTCGGTATCGACGCGGTCGAGGATCATCAGCGTATGCCCGGTCTGCGTTGCGACGATATCGCCGGTATCGCCCGCGTCGAGGTCGGCGCGGTTGTCGCCCTGCCTTTGATAGCGCCCGACATCGTAAATGCCGCGGCACGGAGCGGTATTGACGATGTTCAGCCCCGCCTGCTTATACGCCCAAATGATGATCGTGCCGCAGTTCATGCCGTAGCGTTGATAGATGCCCGCGGCGTCCTCCTCGGTGCGACCGGTCCATGTCCCCCATCTTTTGGCCACGCCCCAGTCGCCCATGCCGGTAAAGTTGCCGCGCGGCTCATAGTTGAGCGTATAGCCGTACCGATTCATCCGATCGAGAAACGCGAGGCATACGCTGCCGAGCGCGCCGCGCGTATACAGGCCCGCGTTGACGGCAGTTTCGGCCAGCATTTCATTGAACCATTGGATCGCGTCGCCGTTCTCGCGCAGCATCGTTTCGATCGGCTTTTGCAGATCCCGCACGCCCTCGGCCTCGATCGCGCAGGCATAGCCGGACGAAACGGTTACGGGCCGGGCATGGCTCATCCAGCCGACCTCGTCGCGCACACGCACGTAATATTCGCCGTCCGTTTTGAAGA
>JAFUDD010000421.1 GCA_017459315.1 Clostridia bacterium
AGAGGATGAGCAGGAGAGCAGCCTGCGCCCCCATACGCTGACGGAATACGTCGGCCAGGAAGCCGTTAAAGAGAGCCTGAATATCTACATCCAGGCGGCCAGACAGCGGCGTGAGCCGCTGGATCACATCCTGCTCTACGGCCC
Source organism: Clostridia bacterium (assembly GCA_017459315.1). Next base: position 145 of record JAFUDD010000421.1, read on the forward strand.
GCCCGGCCTCGGCAAAACGACGCTTGCCGGGATCATCGCCAATGAAATGGGCGTGTCCCTGCGCGTCACCTCCGGTCCCGCGATCACTCATGCGGGCGACCTTGCGGCGCTTTTGACAAACCTTTCTCCCGGCGACGTGCTGTTCATTGACGAGATCCATCGTCTGAACCCGAACGGTGAGGAGGTGCTCTATCCCGCGATGGAGGACTTTGCGTTGGATATCATCATCGGCAAAGGCCCCGGCGCAAGAAGCATCCGGCTTGATTTGCCGAAGTTTACGCTTGTCGGCGCGACCACGCGGCTCGGCATGCTGTCCTCGCCGCTAAGGGATCGCTTCGGCATCAAGGAGCAGCTTGAGCTGTATTCACCGGAGAGCTTAAAGGAAATCATCGTGCGCAGCGCGGAGATTTTGAATATCGACATCGAAGACGAAGGCGCGCTTGAAATCGCTTCCCGCTCCCGCGGGACGCCGCGTATCGCCAACCGGCTGCTGCGCCGTGTGCGCGACTATGCACAGGTGCGGGGCACCGGCACGATCAACCTCAAGACCTCGCAGGAGGCGCTGTCCATGCTCAAGATCGACGAGCTCGGGCTCGACGCCGTGGATCGTCGTATGCTGGTCGCCATGATCCAGATTTTCAAGGGCGGTCCGGTCGGACTGGACACGATTGCGGCGTATACCGGCGAAGACGCGGGAACGGTAGAGGACGTGTACGAGCCCTATTTATTGAAGCTTGGGTTTTTAGCTAGAACTTCCCGGGGCAGAATTGTACTGCCGGACGCATACCGGCATTTGGACTATCCGGTTCCGCAGCCCGCGGGGCAGGCACAGCAAATGAAGTTGGAGGTTTAATATGTTCGGTAAAAAAGCGCGCGAAATTCAGGAGCAGGCGGCGAAGATTGCCGATCTGCAGTCCCAGATCGCAGAGCTGGTCGAAAAGAATGAGATTTTGCAGCAGCGTCTCGATGTGTATACCGCCAAGGAAAATGCCATCGTCAAGGCGCTGACCGATGCAAACGAGCGCGCGGAAAAGGTCGTTTCCGACGCGCAGTTTGAAGCCGGGTCCATTTTGCAGGAATCCGAGGCGAATGCGGAGGCCGCTCGTCAGGATGCCGAAAAACTAGTAAACAATGCATATCAGAATGCGCGCGATATCGTCAAAAAGGCGGAGGATGAAAGCCAGGAAAAGCTCGACGAAACGCAGTCGCAGATCGAAGCGTATGCGGCGCTGCTCGGCGCCTATGATAAGATGGTGCAGGACAATATCAAAACCGCTCAGGATCAGGCCAGACGGTATGCCGAAATGGCGCAGCAGCTGCATTTGGCTGTGCCGCAGATCCTTTCCCCGGAGTGCAAGCTGAACGAGCTGCCGCAAGCAGGGGAAGAAGCGCCTGCACAGGAGCCGGAGGAGGAAGCCAAGCCGGAGAAGGAAGAAAAGCTCTGGAAGGTGTCGGACATTTCCAATGCCAAAGGCGAGGATTCGCTCGTTGATGAAATCATCGACGGCATTTTGGGCGCGGCGGGCCATCCCTCGACGGAATCGGTTTTGGACGGCGTTCAGCCGTAGGAATAAAACAAGTATCAAAAATAGAAAGGAATTCAACCATGGCAAAGAAAACGATTGAAGACATTCAGGTAGAAGGCAAGAAAGTTCTTGTCCGCGTAGACTTTAACGTTCCGCTGACCGAGGACGGCAAGGTAGCAGACGACAAGCGCATTGTTGCGGCGCTGCCCACGATCAAGTACCTGCTTGCGCATCATGCGAAGGTTATCCTTTGCTCGCATCTGGGTCGTCCGAAGGGACAGGTCAACCCGAAGTATTCCCTCGCGCCGGTCGGCGAAAAGCTCGCCGAGCTGCTGCCCGATACGCAGATCTGGTTCGCAACCGACACGATTGGCGAGAGCGCAAAGGCCGCGATCGCCGATATGAAGGAGGGCGAAATCGTGCTGCTCGAGAACACACGCTTCCATAAGGAAGAGGAGAAGAACGACCCCGCGTTTGCAAAGGCGCTGGCGGATCTCGCGGACATCTGTGTGTCTGATGCGTTCGGCACCGTGCATCGTGCACATGCCTCCACGGCAGGCGTTGCGGATTACATCCCCGCAGTCGCCGGTTTCCTGATCGGCAAGGAGCTCGGCATCATGGGCGAAGCTCTGGACAATCCGGTTCGTCCGTTTGTTGCGATCCTTGGCGGCGCCAAGGTTGCGGACAAGATCGGCGTCATCAAGAACCTTCTGACCAAGTGCGACAGCCTGATTATCGGCGGCGGCATGGCGTACACGTTCTTCAAGGCGAAGGGCTATGAGATCGGCAACTCCCTGCTCGACGCGGAGAGCATCGACCTGGCGAAGGATCTGATGAAGGAAGCCGAGGAGCGCGGCGTCAACCTGCTGCTCCCGGTCGATACCGTCGTGGCCAAGGAATTTGCGGCGGATGCCGAGCATAAGACGGTTGCCTCCAACGAGATTCCGGAAGGCTGGCAGGGCCTCGATATC
>JAFUDD010000422.1 GCA_017459315.1 Clostridia bacterium
AAGAAAAAGCGAGGCTTTTGTCGGCCTCGCTTTCGTCTGCATGTTTTTAATGCAGCGCCTTTGTCGGGCATGCCTTGGTACATTCAAAGCAGAGAATACATTCGGTGCCGTTTTCGCGCTTGCGGCTCGGATCGTTGACCGCTACATTCATCGGGCAGACGCGCAGGCATTTATTGCAATGCACGCACTTCGACGTGTCGCATTGGATCCGCAGCAGGGAAAAATAGCTCATCGGCTTTAAGAATACGGTGACAGGGCAGAGGTACTTGCAGAATGCACGGTTGTCCTTCAATAGCAGCGCCAGCGCAATGCCGGCGCCGTAGTAGACCGCGTTGCCGATCAGAAACGCCCAGAACAGGATCGTCTCTTTTTCCTGAATGTGCAGCAAAAACAGCGCCGACACGAACGCAAGCGAGAGCCCGAACATCACATACCGCAGCCAACCGAATTTCTTTCGCGGATAGCGCGGCGTTTTATAGGGCAGCAGATCGAGCACCATCGCCGTCCAGCACGCGTACCCGCACCAGCCTCGGCCGAACAGCAGCGGCCCGAAGATCTTGGCGACCGCATAGTGGATCGTGGCGGCTTCGAATACGCCCGAAAACAGGTAGTACCAAAAGCCCTCGAGCTGCATGTTCTCCCGCCCGATCAGGCCGAGATAGACCAGCATATACGTGCCGACCGCAAACTGCACAAATCGCCGCGCGTGCTTCCATCCAAAGGTATACAGCGCAAGCCCCGTGGCGATGCAGATGCCGATATAGCTGAAATTGAACAGATAAAACAGGTTATCCTTCGTCAGCCACAGCACAACGGCGACCGTCTCAAACACCGCGAGCAGCAGCGCCGGAAACCACAGGCTTTTCAAAATCGAACGCATATCCCCTTAACCCCTCTTTTTGTGCGTTTTCTTCACGCCCTTATTGTAGCATAAACCGATCAAAAAGCAATGTCTTTTCCGTTGCATCCACCCGCATGTCCGCAACCGGTCGTTGTACGGCGTGGCGCCGATTACACGTTTGTGTTCTCGTTTTCATACAGCAGCGTCAGACTATCCGGCAGCGCGGTGATCTTTTCCTTGATGAACAGCGGATACAGATATGTTTTTGAAAGCGTGTCAAACGGCAGCCAAGTAAACGTTTGCCGATGCTCGCGCTCCCGGTGCATGAACGTATCGCCGCGCGACGTGAGCGATTCCTCCGGCTCAATCAGATAGTAACAGCATAGCTCATGGTAGCGGTTATGTGACACGTCCTCGGTGAAGAAGCTCTGCACCAGCCACAGCGGGCGCACAAGCTTCGCTTCGATGTCGAGCTCCTCCCGACATTCCCGCAGAACGGCGGCTTCGAATGTTTCCCCAAGGCGCACGCGCCCTCCGGGAAGGTAATAGTACGGCGAACGCTCGTCCCGCATCGCAAGCAGCTTGTTGCCGTGCAGAAGCACGGCCGCGACACGCACGTTGAACACACCGTCGGGGCAGGGAAAGGTCAGATCCATTGTACAGTACGCTCCTATTTGACGAGGACGAAAAACCGTCCGTATATCCGGATACAACAAAGACCCCACCGAAATGGGGCCTTGCTGCTTTGCAATGGGTTCCAAGGAGAGAAATTATCTCTTGGAGAACTGGGGCGCACGGCGGGCTGCATGCAGACCGTACTTTTTGCGCTCCTTCATGCGCGGGTCACGGGTGAGGAACCCGGCCTTCTTCAGAACCGCACGATAGTCGGGGTCAACGGTGAGCAGCGCGCGGGCGATGCCGTGACGGATCGCACCGGCCTGACCGGTCGTGCCGCCGCCGAAAACGTTGACGTTCACGTCGAACTTATCGAGCGTGTTGGTCAGTACGAGAGGGGAACGGACGATCATCTTCAAGGTCTC
>JAFUDD010000001.1 GCA_017459315.1 Clostridia bacterium
CCAACGCCCACGCCTACACCGACGCCCACGCCTACACCGACGCCTACGCCCACGCCGACGCCAACGCCGACACCGACACCGACGCCCACGCCTACGCCCACGCCCGTGGACACGCATCATGTAACGATCGTCAACACCTTCATTGACGGCGACGGCTACGGCAGCGGCTATGCGAACCCGACCGATGCGGAACCGGGCGCCACAGTCCACATCGGATGGACGGTACTGCCCGGGTATGCCATTATGGAGAACGAATGGTATGCCGAGGATAAGGACGGTCACGAGGTGATGCTGCACTGGGATTCCGCGACAACATCGCTGACCTTCACGATGGGCGAGAGCGATGTGACGGTCTATCTGGGGTTCGGCTTCGCGACCTATTCCGTCGACATAACAACGGACGGCAACGGCACCGCCTCGACGGAATACGCCCTGTACCAGGAGGGCGATACGGTTAATATCGTGACCGTGCCGAATCCGGGGTATGAGCTGGATCTCGTGACGGTCACGGACGACGATGGCGCGATCCCCGTGACGATCACCTCGGACGGGGTCGTCAGCTTTACGATGCGGACCTCCAATGTGCAGGTATTTCTATCCTGGCGGGTCGCGTAACCGCGGCGCAGGTATTTGAAAAGGACAGAACGAAACGAACCGACAGAAAGGAACAGAACTATGAAAAACAAATCCAGACTCAACGGCGGAAGGATCGGCTTTATTATCGCGGCGGTCATTCTGCTGGTCATTGCCGTCGCAGGCTTTTCCGGATGGTACCCTGCGCTTCGGGAGGCGCTTGCCGAGACGTTTTCGACCGATCTCGGCGGGTATCGGCTGACGCCGGTCAAGCTGATCGCTGCGATCGCCGCGCTTGCCTTCGTCTACCTTCTCTGCGCCGCGCTGACGTGGCTGCTGCAGGTATTTAGCAAAAACACCCGTGTCAAAACCGTGACCGAGCTTGTCTCCAGCGTCATCCGGTATCTCGGCGTCATTCTCGGCGTCGTCTGGGCGCTTACGATCCTCGGTCTTAACGCGACGGCCGCGTTTGCGAGCCTCGGCATCATCACGCTGATCATCGGCTTTGCCTCACAGCGATTGATCGAGGACGTGATCTCCGGTCTGTTCATCGTGATGGAGGGACAGTATAACGTCGGCGACATCATCATACTGGACGATTTTCGCGGCACGGTGCAGCGGATCGGCGTCCGCACGACAACGATCGTCGATCCCGGCGGCAACTATAAGGTCGTCAATAACTCCGATATCCGCAATTTTCAGAACCGCTCCAAGGCGCTTTCGCTCGCCGTTTCGGAAATCGGCATCACCTATGAGGAGGACATTCCGCGCGTCGAGGCGATCCTGAAGGACGCGCTGCCCGCCATGCTTGCGCGCAATGCGGACGTGTTCCTTGCGGCGCCGAAGTACCTCGGCGTCGAGGCGCTTGCGGATTCCGCCGTCGTCCTGCGGTTCACGGTCGACTGCACGGAGGAAAACGTGTTTGCCGCCCGGCGGCGTTTGAACCGGGAGCTGCGTGTCTTATTTGCGGAAAAGAACATCGACATTCCGTTCCCGCAGCTCACCGTCCATCAGGGCGCATAAGCAACTGCCTGCAAAACACACGAAAACAGGGACCTGCCGCGGCAGGTCCCTGTTTCTTCGATTCGATCCGTTTTCTTACTTATCCGTATGCACATCCACCTGCGCATGGGCAAGCGGCAGGCCGTTCTTGTCGAGCGTATGCCGGACGGCCTCGTTCAGCGAGAAGTACACGTCCCAATAGTTCGCGGACTTGAACCACGTGCGGAGCTTGAACGTCGGCAGGCCGCTGTCGGTCACGGTGACGAGGGCTTCGGGCTTCGGATCGTCGAGGACGAGCTTGTTGTCCTTCGCGCAGTCCAGGAGCAGCTCGCGGACCTTTTCGGTGTCGGCGGCGGGGCTCAAGGTCACGTCGATGTCCAGACGGCGAATGTCGTTGACCGAGAAGTTCTTGATCGCGGCGTTGGACAGCGCGGCGTTCGGCAGCGTGACCTGCAGATTGTCGGCCGTGGCGATCTTGGTGTAGAACAGGGTGATTTCCTTGACGGTGCCTTCGTTGCCGCCGTCGTTGATGTAATCGCCGACATGGAACGGCCGGAACAGCAGCAGCATGATGCCGCCCGCAAGGTTCGCCAGCGAGCCCTGCAGCGCGAGGCCGACAGCCAGGCCGCAGGAGCCGAGCACCGCAATGATCGACGCGGTCGGGACGCCGACGGTCGCCACGGCGAGCAGCACGACAAGCACGTAGCCGAGCACCTTGATCGCGCTCAGCGTGAAGGTCTGCACCTCGGGCGCGAGCTTGGCAAAAGCCTTGCCCTTTTTGACGATCTTCAATACCAGCTTGACAAGCAGCAGCCCGACGATCAAAATGACGAGCGCCGCCACAATCTTCATCGCAATCCCGGCAATGCCGTTGCCGAACTGGCTTGCGATGCCTTCGGAGAGCTCCTCTCCCCATGTCAGTCCTTCGTTTAACAGCATAGTGTGTCCTCCTTATCTGTTCGCCGTCAGCCGACGACGATATTGACGATGTTCTTGACGACGATCACCTTGCGGATCGTCTTGCCTTCCAGATACGGCTGCACGTCCGGCGCGGCCTTGGCTGCTGCTTCGACCGCGGCTTTATCGGCGTCCGCAGGCATCGAAACGCGTGCGCGAACCTTGCCGTTGACCTGCACGCCGTATTCGATCTCGTTGGCGGCAAGCGCGGCCTCGTCCCATGTCGGCCACGGGGCGTGGTGCAGCGGTGCATACCCGAGCCGCTCGTTCATTTCCTCGCACAGATGCGGCGCAAACGGATAGAGCAGCAGCAGCAGCGTATGCAGCTCGTCCTTTGTCAGACTGCCCTTGGCGTAGATATCGTTGACGAGGCTCATCATCGCGGCAATCGCGGTGTTGAACTTCATGCGCTCGATATCCTCGGACACCTTCTTGATGCAGCCGTGGAATGCGCTCTTCAACGCCTTGTCGGTGTCGCCCTCGCCCTTGACCATATCCATCAAGCGCCATACGCGATCCAAGAACCGCTTGCAGCCCGCGGCGGATTCCTCGTTCCACGGCGTTGCGGCCATGTAATCGCCCATGAACATGACGTAGACGCGCAGCGTATCCGCGCCGAGGCGCTCGATGACGCTGATCGGATCGACGACGTTGCCCTTGGACTTACTCATCTTGTCGCCGTCCGGCCCGAGGATCAGGCCCTGATAGGTGCGCTTGGCGTACGGCTCCGGCGTGTTGACCTCGCCGATATCGTAGAGGAAGTGGTGCCAGAAGCGCGAATACAGCAGGTGCCGCGTGACATGCTCCATGCCGCCGTTGTACCAATCGACCGGCATCCAGTAGCGCATCTTTTCGGGGTCGCAGAAGCGTTCGGCGTTGTTCGGGTCGATAAAGCGGAGGTAGTACCACGACGAGCCCGCCCACTGGGGCATCGTGTCGGTCTCGCGCCGCGCGGGGCCGCCGCACTTGGGGCAGGTGCAGTTCACAAACGATTCGATCCTTGCAAGCGGGCTTTGCCCATCGGTGCCCGGCTCGAAGTTCTCCACGTCGGGCAGGCGCAGCGGCAGCTCGTCATACGGGACGCCGACCGTGCCGCACTTCGGACAATGAATCAGCGGGATCGGCTCGCCCCAATAGCGCTGGCGGTTGAACGCCCAGTCCTTCATCTTATACTGGACGCCCTTATGCCCGAGGCCTTTTTGGGCAAGGAAGTCGAGCATCGCGGCGATGGAATCCTTTTTGTTGTCGTAGGCGTTGAGGAAATCGGAATTGATCATTTTCCCGTTGCCGGTGTAGGCTTCCTTTTCGATGTCGCCGCCCTCGATGACCGGGATGATCTCGACGCCGAACTTCTTGGCAAACTCCCAGTCTCTCTGGTCGTGCGCGGGCACCGCCATGATCGCGCCGGTGCCGTAGCCCATCATCACGTAG
>JAFUDD010000423.1 GCA_017459315.1 Clostridia bacterium
AACACCTGCCTCGATACGGATCGCTTCGACGGCAATTCCTACTATGCGCTGTTCAAGCAGAACGTTCGCGTGACGACCTAGCAGATCAATCCCAAGACCTACGCGGATTTCTATACGCCCTTTTTGCAGGCGGGCAAGGACATCATCTATGTGAGCATGTCCTCCGGCATTTCCGGCTCCTGCCAAAGCTCAATGCTCGGCGCCGAGATGGCGCTCGAAGCATTTCCGGAGCGTCGGATCGAGGTGATCGACACGCTCGGCGCTTCGCTCGGCGAGGGACTTGTGGCGGTGCGCGCGGCCGAGCTGCGCGATCAAAACGTGCCGTTTGAGGAAGCGGTAAGCGAGCTTCGCGCGCTTTCCGAGCGCATGTTCAACGTGTTCACGGTGGACGATCTGATGTTTCTGCGCCGCGGCGGGCGGCTCTGCAATATTGCCGCCGTCGTCGGGACGGTACTGCATATCAAGCCGATCCTGAAGGGCGACGTGGACGGCAAGATCGTCGCGTTTGCCAAGGTGCGCGGCCGCAAGCGTTCGATTGAGGCGCTCGCCGCGCAGTACGATAAACTGGTCAAGGATCCCGAAAAGCAGACGGTCGGCATCGCGCACGCGGCATGCAAGGCCGACGCCGATTATCTTGTGAGCCTTTTGAACAAGAACCGTCCGCCCAAGGATATCCTTGTCGTCGATTATGAGCCGGTCACCGGCTCGCACGTCGGCCCCGGCGCGCTCGCGCTGTTTTTTGAGAGCGAAGCGGGCGTCCGCAAAACGAACAGTCTGTAATCCGAAAATACGGCATCCGTCCGAGCGCATCGGGCGGATGTTTTTTGGATAAAAGCCGTCTTGCGAACCGACGCGGTTTCTGCTATACTACCCAAAACACAGAAAATGAGGGAAGCTATGTTTTCGTTTTTCAAAAAGAAACCGCCCTATACGCAGTCCGCAACGGAGGTATGGCAGGACCAATGGCGCAGCCTTGTGCCGCCCGAATGCCGCAACGTGCCGGTCGAGGTCGGCGGCAAGAGCGAGATCGCGTATATCCAAATCAACCATTTTGCGGTCATGCTGCAGGACGGACTTTTAATGGAGGCCGCGTTCTTTCCGGTCTGCGAGCATTTTCAGCGCGCAGGCTACCATGTGATCTGGGTTATGCGCTGTACGCAGGACGTATACAACGGCTATGTGAAGCGCGCGGGGAAGCAGGGGACGAGCGACAAGTGGCTTTGGAAAAAGCCGACGACGAACTTCGGCCGGTGGATCTCCGATAACCGCGAAGCCACGATCCTTTTGCAGCACACCGAACTGCCGGACGGCCCACTTGACCGCGACGCCCGCGTCCTTTCCCGCGTGACATGGGCGGTCAGCGACGACCCCTCGCAGATGGTTCCCGGCCGTACCGAGTTTTTGACCGTCGATCTGCCTGCCACGCCGAACGAGCTGCTGCGCTGGCTGAACGGCGAATCCCTGCGCCTGATCGACGAGAGCCGCCGATAAGACGGCCGCAAAACAGCATAAGACAAACAAACGCCGCCCCTATCGGAGCGGCGTTTTGCCGTTTTGGTTATGCCTTTGTGCCGAACAGCACGGCGCGGAACAGGCGTTCGGTCTTTTCCTTGCCGAAGGCCTTCAGGAACACGTCGGTCGAGGGGCCACCGTTTTGGAGCAAGCCCTCCACATAGACGGACGCCTTTTCGCGCTTGGCGACAGGATCGCAGGCACCCGCAGGCGCACAGTCGAGAAACGCGCCGAGGTGCTGCACCGCATAGAGATCCATGCGCGGCTTCTGGGGCTTTTTGGCTTTGACCGAGACGCTTTCCTGCAACTTGATCGAATCGTACCAATGCTGTCCGGGATCGCGCCGGGGCAGGTCGCAGTAGATCGTGTTCACATCGCGGACGGCCTGCAGATCGACCTTTTCGAGCATCGTATCATACAGCTCGATGATCAGCGTATCGTTGCCCATGGCGAGGATGCGGTCGTAGGAATAGAGCGGCAGATCCTTTTCGGTCGGGTTCACGATCA
>JAFUDD010000424.1 GCA_017459315.1 Clostridia bacterium
GCGCATGTGCCGGAGGGACGGCGCGTGTTCGGGCAGATGACCGTGGAGGAGAACCTCGAAATGGGCGCTTATACGCAAAGCCCCGCGCTGACCGCGCCGCGGCTCGAAAACGTCTATCAGCGTTTTCCGCGGCTGAAGGAGCGCCGCAGGCAGGTTACCGGAACGCTGTCCGGCGGCGAACAGCAGATGCTCGCCATCGGCAGAGGACTGATGAGCCATCCGAAGCTGCTGATGCTCGACGAGCCCTCGATGGGCCTTGCGCCGATCCTTGTGGAGCAGATCTTCGAGATCATCCGCGAGCTTCGGGACCACGGCACGACGATCCTGCTTGTTGAGCAGAACGCCCGCATGGCGCTGAAAATTGCTGATCGCGGCTACGTGATCGAAACCGGCAAGGTCGTGCTCACCGGCACCGGACACGAGCTGTTGAACAGCCCCGCCGTCAAGGCCGCCTATCTCGGCGGCTGAAAACCGTTTTATCGAACAAAGGACGCTTTCTTCGGAGAGCGTCTTTTTATATTGATACGATTCCATACAATTCTTTTACAACTTGCGGTTGGCATTTTGCCGGCAATATGGTACAATACAAGCAATATTTCCCGCTGTTTCGGGATGGGAGGCAGACTGTGACCGAAATTTGTTCGCAAACCCATGTTATCCGCAGCGAGCAGGTGGATGTGCGGCGCGTATTGCGCCCGTCCGCGCTGCTGATGATGCTGCAGGAGATCGCGCTCGACCATGCGTCCCTTTTGGGGCTCGGCACGGACGCGACGCTGAACCGCAATCTTCTGTGGGTCGTGACCCGCTATCATATCGAAATCAACCGGCTTCCGCGCTATGAGGAGACCGTCACGCTCGAAACCTGGCCGGGGCCGCTGCGCCGTGTGCTGTTTCCGCGCTACTTTCGCATGAAGGACGCGGACGGCAACGTGCTGCTTCGCGCATCGTCCATGTGGGTGCTGATCGACGGCGCCGAGCGGAAGATGATCAATCCGGCAGCCTCCGGCGTGCCGGTCATGGAAGGACTTGTCGTCGGGGACGAGCTGCCCTATAACGTGCCGCCGCGCAGGCTCGAACCCGTACGCACCGAAACGTTCACCGTGCCGTACAGCTTTTTGGACCTGAACGGTCACATGAACAATACGCGCTACTTTGATGTGTGCGGCGACATGATCGCCGACGAGATCGAGGGCAAGCCGCTGCTTTCGCTGTCTGCCGAATACCAGAACGAAATTCATTACCGCGAAACCGTTTCTGTTTCCATCGGGCAGGACGGCGACGAATACACGTTTACCGGCGAAGCGGATCGCCCGTGCTTCCGAATCGGCATGCGCTTTGGCGGAAAGGAGAACGCATGAACAAAAAGCATACGATGCTTTCCCTGCTGCTGTGCGGGATGATCGTTCTTTCGCTGTGGCCCGCTTCGCCCCGCGCGCTTGCCGAGGATGTTCCTTCGGAACCGGAGGCGAAGCGGCTTTCGCTAACGCTGACGATGCCGAAAAAGACCGAAAAGGTCGCGGGGTTGCTCTTGGACGGCCGCGAGGATACCTATGTCGAGCTGCCCGCGGGCGATACGCTGACGGTTGCGGCGAATGAGCCAATGCACGTGCTGGCGCTGCAATGGTTCTCGCTGCCCCAAAAGGTCACGCTGACCTGTTATGCGGGGGAGACGAAGCTCGATACCTTTGCGGCCGACGCATCATTCTATAACGCACTTGTGCATGTCCCGCAGGGCACGACGACCGTGACGATCCAGACCGAGCGCAGCACGCGCGCCGAGCTTGCCGGAATTTCGGCCTACGGCGACGGCGCTTTGCCCGTCGATCTGCAGCAATGGGAGAAGCCGACGCAGGCGGATGTGCTGCTGATCGTGCCGTTCGGCGGGGACGAATACCGCTATTTCGGCGGGCTGATCCCGACGCTGATCCAGGAGGGTGTTTCGTGGAACGTCGCCTATATGGGCGATTACACGCGGCAGCGCGTTGGCGAGGTGCTCGCTGCGCGTTGGACGATGGGACTGAAGACCTATCCCGTGTTCATTTCGTGCGACACGACCCATTCTTTGGAATACCAATATCTGAAAAAGCTGTGGGGCGCGAACGCCGCCAACCGGACGCTTTTGAACACGTTTTCCGCGCTCTCGATCAAGGTGGTCGTTACCTGCAGCGCCGATGAGCAGGGCGAAGCCGCCGCGCAGCTCACCAATGAGCTTGTCGCGGCTGCGGTCAAGGCCGATAAGGGACAGAACGTGCAAAAGCTCTATGCGCACGGCACGGCGGACGGCGCGACCGTATTGACCTATACCGACTGCCTGCCGTCTTTTGACGGGCTTTCGTCCACGGAAATCGCGCAGGCCGCGC
>JAFUDD010000425.1 GCA_017459315.1 Clostridia bacterium
ATTGAGCTGGTCGAGCTGAACCCGGCGCTGCCGCCCGCCAACACGCCGGATCCGAACCGCACGCCGATCCCGATGGCGACGCCGACGCCGGAGGTCACGCCGCTGCTGGTCGCCGTGCCATGAAGCCGTACCCGTGTGACCGCCCGCTGCTGCTTGCGCCGATGGCGGGCTATACCGATGTCGCGTTTCGCGCCCTGTGCCGCGCGCACGGCTGTGATCTGGCATATTCCGAAATGGTCAGCGCGAAGGGGCTGCTGTACGGCAGCGTGCGCACCGCCGAATACCTGCGCCTCGGCGACGAGGAGGAGCAAATCGCCGTGCAGCTGTTCGGTCATGAGCCGAACGTGCTCGCCGCCGCCGCCAAGCGCGTGAACGCCGAGCTCGGCGAACGGCTTTGCTGTCTCGATCTCAATATGGGCTGCCCCGCGCCGAAGATTACCGGCAACGGCGACGGCAGCGCGCTGTTGCAAAACCCCGCGCTTGCGGGCCGCATCGTCGAGGCGGTCGCCGCTGCGAGCCGCGCCCCCGTGACCGTGAAGTTCCGCAAGGGCTTCGAGGCGGAGGAAAACGTCGCGGTTCCGTTTGCCAAGGTGCTCGAGCAAAGCGGCGCCGCCGCGCTCGTCGTCCATCCGCGCACCCGCGCGCAGCAATACAGCGGTTCCTCCGACTGGGCCGTGATTGGCGCGGTCAAGGCCGCCGTCTCCGTCCCCGTGATCGGCAACGGCGATATCACCGGCGGCGAAAGCGCCCTGAGGATGCTGCGCGAAACCGGCTGTGACGGCTGGATGATCGGCCGCGGCGCGCTCGGCAATCCGTGGATCTTTGAGGAGATCCGTGCGGCGCTGTCCGGTACGCCCTATACGCCGCCGACCGACCGCGAACGCTATGAAACCGCGATCCTGCACGCCGAGCGCATCACCGCCGAAAAGGGCGCGCACGGCCTGATCGAGTTGCGCAAGCACATCCCCTACTACATCAAGGGCACCCGCCGCGCCAAGGAACTGCGGCAGCAGATCAACGCCGTCCAAAGCGTAGATGAGCTGAAACGGCTGCTGCTCGGCTGACGCCAATATCTTGTGATGTGCCTCCGCTGTGATCCCTATATATAAGGAAGATTCTCCCTCGCAAACCGGCAAAGGAGAATCTTTTTTTGCTTTTGAAAAGTCGTCCGCGCTTCAGAACGACCACGGCAGATATGCCGCGCCGATCGCGAGCAGCACCGAGGGCAGCATCCCCTGCATCGCCCCCGCGAGCGCGATGAACAGCACGCTGATCCCGCAGGCCATTTCGAGCGCGGCCTGCTGCTGCGGCTTGAACAGCCTGCCCGCAAAGCGGCCGATCAGCCCGCCCAGCACGATCGCCGCCGTATTGATGAGAGTTCCGAGTCCGATCATGATTTTGCCTGCGCCTTTCCCCGGCTTATTCGTTTCTTATAATTCGATGCAGTCCAAATCCGCCGGGATATACAGCGCGCCCTGAAAATACCGCTCTCCCTCTTCCCGATAGAGCCGTTCCCTGTCCGCCAGGTTCTGATCCTCGGTATGGTATAGCAGCAGATTTTTGACGCCGAGCCGCTGTGCCGTCTCGCAGGCGTCCTTCACGGTGGAATGGTGTTTTTCATAAGGGTCAAAGCGATCCGCCTGCGAAAACAGGCAAAAGGCCTCATGCATCATCCAATCGCTGCCCGCCGCATACGGCTCGACCAAAGCCGTCAACGGTTCATCGCCGCAGCAGGTCAGTCGTCTGCCGTCTCCGATCTCCATGCGAAAACCGAACTGTTTTGCTTTGGTGGAGTGTATATCAAAGAAAGTCACTTCATGCCCGATGATCGACCGCGTCTCGCCGTCCGCTACCGGCACAAGATGCAGACGCCGATCCAGAAATGCCGCATCCCGTGACGGCAGCAGCTTGCCCGCCATATCGCGCAGCAGCTCCAAAACCTCCGTATGGGAATAGATGTTGGCGTCGCCCTGGTATTCGCCGTGCCGCATAAACTGACAGATCATCCGCATCATCCAGATGATCCCCAGCAGATGATCAATATGCTTGTGGGTAACAAAGATGTGCCGAATGCGCATCCAATCATAGCCCGCATGCGCGATCCGCTGCAGGACGGTGTTTCCGCCGCCGCCATCCACCAAAAACAGCTCGCCCCTGTCCTCCAGAAGAAAGCATGTATTGTAACATTCGGTGACAAGCGCGTTTCCTGTGCCGAGCATCGTCAGTTTCATAGCCTTTATTCCTTTCCCCGTTCGATAGGATCAGCGCAGATACGCCAAGAGCCGGTCCTTTTGCGTTTCGTAATCCTTCAGTCCCAATTCATACAGTGCCAGGAGCTTATCGAGGTTTCGCTCGATCTGCCCGACGGACACCGGCTCGGACGGCGTGATGTGCAAAAGCCGTCCCTCTGCTGCAAGACGCTCGAGCGTATCGCAATCGTCGTTGTACACGGCGTTGCTTTTGGCAAGGCGCTCGGCAAACGCCGGGTATTTCCGGTATTTTCGCCGGGCGGATTCCTTTTCGGCGGGGTCGCAGCGGAACGCCTGCTCGCGCGTGCGGATCACGACGATTTTTTCGTACCCCTCGCGCTGCGCCCAGTCATACGGGATGCTGCATGAGCACGCGCCGTCGAGATACGGCACGCCGTCGATTGGCACCGCCGGGGAGAAATACGGGATCGAGGCCGACGCCCTGGCGCAAAGCAGGATGTCCTTTTCTTTGCCCTTTTCAAAATAGGTCGGCTCGCCGGACAGCAGACTGGTCGCCACCGCGACGTACCGCTGCGGCGAGGCGTCGAAGCGCGCGCGGTCAAGCGGCTCGATGATCCCGCGATCCTCGGTGAGATACCCCACGTCGAGCGGACTGCCGCTGTGCAGCAGCGCGCGCAGGCCGATATAGCGGCTGTCGAACCGGCGACCGATGTTGACGCGGGCCGACCGCCCGATCTGCCCCGCGACATAGTTGATCCCCGCGAGCGCGCCCGCGGACACGCCGACCACGCAGGACAGGTTGAGCCCATCCCGCAGCATCCCGTCCAGAAAGCCCTGCGTATAGAGCCCGCGAAACGCGCCGCCCTCCAAAACAAGGCAGCCCGGCGTGATCGCTCCGGTTCCCGTTCCCGATAAGATTCTGTCCAGTCCCGCGTATGTGTTTGCCATGCCGTCCTCTTTCCGCCTTTATACTCTATTCTATATATAGTAAGACAGCCGGACGAAAAACGCAACCGTTTTTCGTGTAAACCCGGCAAAAATCACGGCGGGGCGGGGAATCGCGCTTGACAAAAACGGCGGCGGTATACTATAATAAGCGCATCTTGGGCGGTGCGGACGCCGCACCCATTAAGTCATCCGAGCGGATGGCCGGATGGACATGAAAATGAGCCGGATAAGAGAGCTGCTTATCCGGCTTTTCCAAAGGAGAACAATATGCAGATTTATGAGGAACTCAAGGCGCGCGGCCTGATCGCGCAGGTGACGGACGAACCGCAGATCCGTGAGCTGATCAACCACGGCGGCGCAAAATTCTACATCGGCTTTGACTGCACGGCGGACAGCCTGACCGCGGGGCATTTCATGGCGCTGACGCTGATGAAGCGGCTGCAGATGGCGGGCAACAAGCCGGTCGCGCTGATCGGCGGCGGCACGACGATGATCGGCGACCCCTCCGGCCGCACCGATATGCGCAAGATGCTGACCCGCGAGGACATCGAGCACAATGCGCAATGCTTCAAGCGGCAGATGGAAAAATTCATCGAGTTCGGCGAGGGCAAGGCCGAGATGGTCAACAACGCGGACTGGCTCTTAAACCTCAACTACATCGAGCTTTTGCGCGAGGTCGGAACGTGCTTTTCGGTCAACAACATGCTCCGCGCGGAGTGCTATAAGCAGCGCATGGAAAAGGGCCTGTCGTTCCTCGAATTCAACTACATGATCATGCAGTCCTACGACTTCTATTACCTCTATCAGAACCACGGCTGCAACATGCAGTTCGGCGGCGACGATCAATGGTCGAACATGCTCGGCGGCACGGAGCTGATCCGCCGCAAGCTCGGCAAGGACGCGTATGCGATGACGATCACGCTTTTAACCGACTCGCAGGGCAAGAAAATGGGCAAGACGGCGGGCAACGCGGTCTGGCTCGACCCGAACAAGACGAGTCCGTTCGACTTCTACCAGTATTGGCGCAACGTGGACGACGCGGACGTAATGAAGTGCATTAAGATGCTCACGTTCATCCCGATCGAACAGATCGACGAGATCGAGCATTGGGATCCGTCCCGCATCAACGAAAAGAAGGATCTGCTCGCCTTTGAGCTGACCAAGCTTGTGCACGGCGAGGAGGAAGCAGCCAAGGCGCAGGCCGCGGCGCGTGCGCTGTTTGCGGGCGGCGGCGACGACAGCTCGATGCCGACCACCGAGCTGGAAACCGTTCCCGCCGAGGGGCTTGCGGCGGTCGATCTGCTCGTCGCGTGCAAGCTGTGCCAGAGCAAGGGCGAAGCGCGGCGCCTGATCCAGCAGGGCGGCGTCACGATCGGCGGCGAAATGGTTGCCGACCCGTTCCAAGCCGTTTCCCTCGCATCGCTGCAAACCGGCGTAAAG
>JAFUDD010000426.1 GCA_017459315.1 Clostridia bacterium
AGCCGACGAGGCAATGCACGTCTATCACAGCGACGACGGCCAGGCGCCGGAGCTGATCGACACGGTCGTGCCGGAAGACGGCTGGGTCACGTTCGAGGCCGAGCACTTCTCCACCTATGCCCTGTCCTTCTTCGAGGATCTGTGGAACCATACGGTCGGCGCAGCGCTGAACAAGCTGCTGTATAAGAATACGGTTTTTGAAAACGATGAGATCATCCTCACCGGTAATTTGCCGCGCAATGCGATCATCGAAGCGAACAAGGTCGATGCGTCGGTCGAGGGGCAGGACGTCATTGTTGCATACGATATCAAGATTTATCAAAACAGCTTTTTCAAGCTGCTCGGCGTCACCTGGCAGCCCAAGGAAGGCACGGTTCAGGTGCGGATGAAGTCCGATGCGCTGACGGATGGACGGAATCTGCTTGTCTACCATATCGCAGATGAGGAGACGACGCCGGAGCATGTCGCCACCGTAGATGCGGAGGACGGCGCGATCACCTTTGAGGCGGAAAGCTTTTCCGCGTATGCGATCGTACAGGGACCGGAAGAGGCTTCCGTAGGGTGGAAGAAGGTAGAATCTTTCGACGAATTGATTGCTAAGGGCAGCGAGGGATTATATATCGGCCATCCGAACGGATACTACTACGGCAATCAATTGGTTTATGACAATCAGACGGCGCAGAGCGGTCGAGCAGGTATCAGCAAAACAAAGCCTGCACAAAATTATCCACCTGCGGATAAAGCGGTAAAATATTATTTTGAACGGGTGGAGGGCACAGATAATCAGATTTACGCATATTGCTATGCAAGCGACGGCACGACAAAGCAGTATGTTTATAACGGGGAAAACAACAGCAACAGCCTGTTATTTACTACGGAGGAAAATAGAACTGCATTTACCGTAACCAAAAACAATAACGGCACGTTCAAGCTGAATAACGGCGCATGGTATTGGAACATGCAGGGCGGCGCCAATGGAACCAGATTCTGCGCGTATAATACTGCAAATGATGGGAACAACAATGTCTGTTTCTGGTATTATGAAGAGGTTACGACAGATCCCTATAACCTCAGCAACAAATCCTATGGCCTGATGTATTGGAACGACAGCATTTACGGAAAAGCGATGACGGCTTCTCCGAAGGACGATGCTGCGCTCTCCGCCAAAGAGCTTATCGTGATGAGCAAGAGGAGCGATAACTCGGATAAGCTGTTTGTGACCAACAATGGGGATATATCTCTATGGACCTTCGAATGGATCGAGGAAGATTATTACCGTGTCAAAACCATAGTGGACGGCACAGTAAAGTATCTCAGCATAACCAACGCTGGCATATCGCTGGCTGACACAGAAACAGCTTCCACCAAACTGCGGGTCATTCCGGGCAGCGGCACAAATGCCGGAAAAATCAGCCTGATGTCACCGAATGGCAAGTCCTTGACCTACAGCGGCACGCTGGAGAACGGTTTTACCGTGAACGGCACGGCGGGTACGGAATGGCTGTACCTTGTGGATATCTCCGAGCTGACAGAGGATTATTGGATGCCGTATACAGCCAATACGATCAGCGTGTCCGATCCTGCCGTGAAAAACGGTTCTCGCGTCATCGTATATACGCGCGTTTGGAATGACAATTCAAAGAAATATGAGTTTTACGCCATAGACCATGACGGTTTTTTGGTGCGTTGCTATGCGAGCGGCGATACGATCCAATG
Source organism: Clostridia bacterium (assembly GCA_017459315.1). The sequence goes on from JAFUDD010000426.1 coordinate 1,717, forward strand.
GCTGGGCGGCCGTCTGAATACGCTGCTGTGGAACGTCGTGGAGTACTACTGGGAAGGCACCAGCAATCCCAACGGCTATTACGAACTTTATAACCCGTATTCGGAGCAATTCATTGCGCCGCAGCTTACCGGGAGCCAGATTCTTTCCCCAGATACCATCGGTATCAATCTAAACGGTCGGCACGATGGATATTACCAGTCCAGCATTCTGGCATGGGACGAAGCAAGCTATGCTTATGTAGGATTAAAGGTCGAGAACGGACAGCTTGTTGCATGTCCGAAGGCAGAGGCGATGGATTTCTATTTTGCGATCATCCAAGATCTGCAGGTGGACGACGCCCTGACCACGGTTCCGACGGTGGATCATGAGCAGTATGGTATTACGGTCAAGGTACAAGACTATATCACAGCCATAAAAGCAAACGGCCAAGACACCTCGCAGGAACAGCATAACGTCTTGGGAACTATAAAATATGAAGACGGTAAATATGCGCCGGGAATGCTCAGTACTGATCTGAAAGAAAACGGCTATCCTTCGGTTATCGGGACCGGAAAGTCCCTCTATGAACTGTATTCCGGCGCAAGGGAAGTAAACCATCTGTTCATCGAAAGCACCTACAGCAGCAGCGGCTACTACGAGTTTGACAGCAGTCAAAACTTTGCGCATCTGAATGACGACAACACCTTTACCGTCTATAAAGAAATCGCAACCCATGATGCCAGCAGCAAAAACACGTTAAAGCATGGGCAATTTTTCCCGTTTAATGATATTCAAGCGGGCGTCTATGCTTCTGTGAACGGCAAAAATCTGTATAATGCGTTGGGAAACCCTTTGCCTAATGATGATCCGCGTAAAAATGAACGGCTTTATTTGATTGATGCCCCAAACTATTATTTCGGTGTGGAGATTGAGGCCACCTTCACCATGACGCCGAACGGCCATGATGCGTGGGGACATGATATCATCTACGAGTTCACCGGCGACGACGATTTCTGGCTCTATGTGGACGGAGAACTGGTCATTGACCTCGGCGGCATTCACAGCGCCATGCCCGGCAGCGTCAACTTCTGTACCGGCGAGGTGAGCGTCAACGGGAAAAAGACCACCTTGTACGATTTGTTCAAAAGCAATATGGAAAGCCGCGGGATGGCGGACGATGCGGTAACAGCCAAACTGAACGAACTGTTTGAAGAGAAAACAGCGGAAGGCGAAACGCAAAAGATTTTCAAGCCATATACCAACCATGAGATGAAGATCTTCTTCATGGAACGCGGTGCAGGCGCATCGAACCTGCACATGCGGTTTAATCTTGCCGCCGTCAAGCCGGGAACGGTAGAACTGACAAAAGAACTGGACGGCATTGAGGAGGGCATTTCCGTGCTTGCCGAGTTCCCGTATCGGATCGAGTACAAGATGCCGGGTGATGCAGGCGGCGAAAATATCACATCTGTTTTGAGGCCCAATAACGAGGAGGGTATTACCGTTCGTTATAAGGATACGGTCAACAACGTTACGTTTAAGGATACGTTCACCATTCCGGGGACGGAAATTACCTATGACAAAGTCTTTATGGTGAAGCCGGGAGAAACGATCGTAATCAAGCTGCCGGACAATGCCATCGAATATAAGATTACAGAATGCGGCGTCAATACCGACGTTTATCAGGAAGTCACGGTAAACGGCGAGCAGGTCGAGGGAACCGCAGCGGGGGGAAGCAGCAACCGAAAGGACTATGCGCTTGGTTTTGAAAGCACGAAAAGCCGGCCGACCGTAAAATATGTCAATACAGTCAAATCGGAAGCCTTGAGAACGCTTTATATTACCAAGAAACTGTATAAGGAGAACGGAACCGACGAGCTCGACTATACAACAGATGCAACGACCTTCTCCCTGCGCCTGTATCTGGGTACGGAATTTGATACCGAACTGAACGAAGCGCGCATGTATTCCTATCGCATTAAATCGCCGGACGATAAATACTGCCGTTGGGATGCAGCGACGCAGCGCATAGTGCCTACAGACTGGACGGATGTTTCCGAACTGTCCGATGCGCAAAAGGCAACAATCACCTTTGATACGTCAATTTTCGGCTCCATCGCCAAAATCCCGGCCTTCTATACGATAGAGGTGCCGAACATTCTGGCGGGAACCACCTTTATGGTGCAGGAACGGCCGTGGGAGATACCGGATGGCTATTCGTTCCAAAAATATGAGTATAATCACGTTGATTTGACCAATGCAGAAAGAGGCGTCCAGGATGTCGTAACGGCAAGCAGCAATCCGCAAGTGGATGTCTGCAATGTGCGCGGCTGGGGTCTGCGTGTCAACAAGGCTTGGTCGGACGAAAGCTATATGACAAGCCGCGACGCCACCTATTTTGCCGTATATAAAAAGAATGGCGATAGTCTTACGCTTGTAGAATCTACTAACGTACAGGATGAAAACGGCGCATCCACCACGATCGTGCGGCAGATGTCGTATGGAAAAACCAGCGTGTATTGGTATTTTCCGATGCTGCCGTATGAAGAAACGGATCTTGCGGATTATGTGATTCGTGAGGTGTCGCTGAGCGGCAGTTTTAGTGCTGACAACAAAGGAAATGTGACGCTGAACGGTGCGACGGTAACGCCGATTGCCGAAGGAGAACAGCTGACCTTAAACGGCCGGCAGAAGGGCGAAAGCGAAGAACGGCAGTTTGCTTACTATGTGAAATACGAACAAGGTGCCGTTGCAGATGGTTCGCATGTGCGTGTAGATACGGTCGGCAACAATCGACCGGGTATTCTGCTGCAAAAGACCGACTGGGAAGGAACCCCGCTTGCCGGCGCAGTCTTTACGCTGCAGGACAGCACCGGCAGCACGGTCGGCACATTTACCTCCGATGCAAACGGCATCATTACCACCGCTTTCCTGAGCAATGACGGCGCAGAGTACACGCTGACCGAGACAAAAGCGCCGCAGAGCTATGAGGGGCTTTCCGCAAGTCTGACGATCTCGCAGAAAAACGGAACGATAACCGTTGCCGGCGCAGACAGTACATATTATGTTCTTCAGCAGAGGCCGGGTATAGAGACCGAACTGACAATCAAGAATAAGTTGTATACGTTTACAATCAAAAAGGCTGACGCCGATACGAACGAGCCGCTGGAAGGGGTCAAGTTCAGCCTATACAAGCAGCGCACGGTGGACGGCGTAACAAACTTTGAACCCTTAAGCGGATACGACGAACTCATGACGAACAGCGACGGTATCGTTCCGGAAATAAACAATACCCTGCCTGCCGGCAGCTATCAGCTTAGGGAGATAACGCCCAAAAACGGATATCAGCCGTTAAGCAGCTATGTGTTCTTTACTATCAGCGAAACAGGGGTTATAAGGCTCGCCGAACATCCGGAGGCGACGATGACGGATGCAGTAGACGTGGAACGAGGAACGGTAGCGAAGGTTATTACAATCAAAAATCGCGCAAATGCGCTGTTGGCAATCACCAAGACGGTTACCGGTGAATTCGGGGATAGGACAAAGCCGTTCACGTTTACTGTAACCGGCGATCTTGGAGAAACGGTCGATGTGTATGAGAACGGCTCGAAGAAAGAAACGCTGCCCGTATCGCAAGGGAAAGTGACGTTCAAGCTCCGGCATGGCGAGACCATTGCACTTAAGCTGCCGATGGGAAAGGAGATCACGATCTCCGAAGCCAACGAGAACTACACGACAACGTGGAAGCTTAACGATGAAAACGCGACAACCGGCAGCGGAACGACTGTCACGCTGACGGCGGATGCGACGCTTGCGGTTACGAATCATCTGAATGCGATCGGGCCGACGAATGTATCGCTTGCGACGCGGCCGTTCCTTTGGATGCTGCTCTTCGGCCTTGCGCTGTTGACGGGCGTTGCGGTACCTGTGTACATCAAAAAACGCAAAGAGAATAACGCATAAGACGACGGCAAACGACAAGCCCCCGGGAATTGGCTCGGTCCATTCTCCGGGGGCTTTGGCTTTCTTTTCGGGCGTGCTGATGCGGCTCGGCGGCTGTTACGCCTGCTCGGTGCCGATGGCGTTCAGATCGACGTCTTTGGTCTCCTTGAGGTTTTTGCGCACGAACAGGATCACAAAGACCATGATCGGGACAAAGAATGCAAGCTGCAGCAGGCCGATGTTCAGCGAGCCGATGAACTGGTAGCAGATGCCGATGATCATGGTCAGCAGCATGTTCGTGATGGCGGTATACTGGATGAGGCCGAGCACGGTCGCGCGCATTTCGGTCGGCGCGGACTCGGACGGGACGACGAGGAACAGCAGGTCGGAGAACGAGCACAGTCCGCCGTACATAATGCCGTTGGCCAAGGCAAGCAGGATCGGGTGCATACCGAGCACGGCGGCGACGACGAACACGGCTTCGCCGACGAGCGCGACGATGCCGAAGATGACGCCGGACTTTTTGCGGCCGAGCCAGTCGGTCAAGAAGCCGCTGAAGAACGCGCACACGGCGTACACGATCGGCTCGACGATGTAGAACGTGTTCATGTCGGCGTCGGACTGGCCGTAAGCGAGCATCGTTTCGGCGGCATAGCCGGTCAACGCAACGGCACATTCAAACAGCACGAGCACAAGCAGCAGCATCTTGAGCTGCTTATGCGAGAAGATGTATTTGACAGCCGCCTTGATGCCGCCGTTCTGCGCCGACTTTGTCTTTTCGGCGTCGGCAGCCGCCTTGCGGTCGGCCTCGGAGGTTTCGAGATACTCGATGCGGCGGCGCAGATACACCGGCGTTTCTTTCGTAAGAAAGATGCAGGCGACGCCGATAACCAGCGCGATGATCACCGGGATCAGATAGACCATGCGCCAGGTGGACAGGTTATTCGGATCGTAAAAGATCGTGCGGAAGACGCCGATCAGCGACACGGACAACAGCCCGATGCCCTTGGTGACGCTGCAGATCTTCGCGCGGTGCTTTTTCGGCGCGACCTCCAAGATGTAAATGACTTGCATATCGTTCGGGGTGAAGAAGCCCCAGCACATGGAACCGACGATGAACCAGATATAGTTCGTCGCCAGCATACAGATCAAAAGCCCTATGCCCATGCCGATGGTATTGACGACAAGGAAGATCTTGCGGCCGAACCGGTCGGACAGCGTCTTATACAGCGGCAGCAGCGCCGTGATGATGTAGGTCGGGATCGTGGCAATCGCCATTTTGCTGACGGCGGACGCATACTCCGGCGCGGCGGCGTCCGCGTTCGGCACCTTGAACAGATCGAAGATCATGTACGGGCGCATGACGCCCATGTTCGAGGTGATTTCGTCCGCGATATACACTATCGTCAGCACGACGATGATCACGGACATGTACTTTAAGAAGGCAAGGCTTTTCTTTTCCTTGCTGCGAAGCTTAACAAGCTCGGCCTGCTCCTTCGCGTGACGGACACTTTCCATTTCCGGTTACCCCTTTCCGATCTGCGCTTTTCACACTTTTTACATTGTAACACGTTTTACTGAAAAAGCAAGATGAATTACAGGATAAGACGGCATTAAAAAGCCCCGCGGCGGCGCCGCAGGGCGATAGACTCAGCGGGATCAGGCTTGTGCCGCGGCGTTTCCGGCGTTTGCAGGCGCGGCAGGCGCCTCCGCCTTGGCGGGCGGTGCGAATCGGCAATACAGGTACAGGAAAATGACGACGCCCATTTCGCCGACCATGCGGAAGAAGAAGCTGAGGTACGGCGTGCCGGTGACGGAGCCGAGCGCGGTAAACACGGTCAGCACAACGCCGCCGAGAAACAGGTACGGCGTGCGGTACTTTCCCCAGACGACAGCGCCAACAAGCACGAGCGCCAGCATCGCAGCATTTGTCACCATCGTTGAGATCGCGTCGGCGAGCTTGGCGGTGGATGGCGCGGACGTGAATCGGATGATGCCCGCGATATAGTTCGGCTCCAGCACGGTCAGAACCGCAGAAACAGTTCCGGCGGCGAGCAGCGCCACGGTAAAGGTCCATACACTGAGCATGATGTTCTTTTTCAAACGCAGCGCATAGCCGCAGACCGGGAACAGCAGCGGGAGCAGCAGGGCGCGGGCGAGCAGCCGGACGCGGCTGAGAGGCGCGAGCACCATCACCGGCAGGAACGCGCCGCAGGCGATCACGAACGCATCCGTCAAAAGACCGAGCGCCACAAGGCCGCTCAGCAAGCTGATGCGGGACGCCAAGGAGTGATCCCGGGCGGCGCGGCGCAGCACGGCCTCCTGAAAGAGCCGGAAGGTCAGCGCGGCTTCGACCATGACGATGAACCACATCAGCGGCGGATAATATTTCAAAATAAAATTGAGCATAGCATCACTCACGTTCTTTATTGCTTTTACTATGCCATAACGGCGGCAAAATAGTCAAGTCTAATATGCCGGTTTTAGGCGGCCTCCTTTTTTTCGAGGCGTTTTTCCGCCAGCATCAGCGTGAGCAGCTGCGCATAGATGAATATGACGGTGAGCAGCACCGTAACGCGGTTGGACCGGAGCGTTAAAAACGTGACGACGGCATAAACGACAAACTCGCTGAGCAGAAGCAGCCAGACTTGCCGTGTATTGACGGCGGTGCGGTTCGACCAGCGCACCGTCAGCGCAAGGCAGGCAAAGTACAGCAGCAGCGACACGACGACCCAAATGGCCTTCTGCAAGGCGTCCACCTCCGGCTCGCGCATGAACTCAAGGCCGTTGGTGATGTTGGTCAGGCTGAGGATCAGCACGATATGCAGCAGCATATAGGCCGTGGAACGGTTTTCCCGGCTGCGGTCCAGCAGCTTGTCGTAGACGATGCCGTAGCTGAAGAACAGCCCTGCGACGACGAGAAAGCTCATCAGCGAGAAGTAGAGCGTCTGGAAGCTGAAGCCCTCGGAAAAGTACCCTGCGACGGAGATGACCATTTCTCCGAATGTGAACACGACATAGAGCATCATGCGCTCGGTTAAATGCTCGAAATGTACGGGCGCATGGATCAGGAACATGCCGACAAACCCGATGATCATCGCCCATGCGCCGAACGCATAGCCGGTGACGCGATAGATCGGCACGGATCCGAGCGCGACGGCGGCCTGCACGAGCAGCAGGAGGATAAAGCGTTTGATCACCTTGCGGGTGGCCGGATCGTTTTGCTCGCGGAGTTTCCAGGCGTATTGCCCGGCGAGGTTCAAAAAGATCAGCACCCATGCGGACATGTAAGCCAGATAGTTGGCGCCCCAATCGTTGACCGTGTTCGTGCCGATGAAGTAAAGCAGGAACATGTTGACGAGCATCATTAGCTTTTCGGCGATGCCGTTCTTTCCGAAACGGTTGATGAAAAGCACGGAGTGATACCAGATTTGCAGGATGATCAGCGAGGTCGAAAGATACGTGAACAGCGTATCGCCGGTGATAAAGCCGTTTTCGATCTGATCCATCAGCGAATTGTTGCGGCCAATCAGATAAACGAAGATCAGATCATAGATCAGCTCGATATACTCGACCTTCTTTTCGGAAAAGGTCCCCTTCAGCATTTCCATGGAACGCGCTCTCCTTTTTACGCCGCCGCGCCGATCCGCGAAAGCAACAGCAGCAGCATGCAGAGCAGGAAAGTGCCGACGACCATCAGCGCAAAGCTGACATACCATTTGCCGTTCTTGTTGTAGCCGTAAAAATCCTCCCACCGCGCGGGCTTTCGCACGACGACCTGCCACAGATAGAATGCGCCGTACAGCAGCACCGGCACAAGGCCGAGCAGCGCGGTGCCGAAATGCAGCGCATAGTCGCGTTCCCCAAAGCAGAACGATCCGATGGCGAGCAGCGGCGCGATCAGATGCAGGTACAGATCCTGCCCTTGAAAGAGCACCTTATAGCCGAGCGTCGGGCCCAAGAACACCAGAACCGTGACAAGAGTGACGGCAACGGCAGCGGTGCCCATGTATTTCAAAAGCCACGCGCCATAAGCCATCGGCGCGCCCGGTGAAATCAGAACGGCAAGCGCGCCCGCGGCACAGAGGATATTGGACAGCACGGTAAAATAGCGCAGCGCCGTAAAGCCGGTGGCAAAATCCCATTTCCGATCCTTTCGGAAATAATGCAGCAGACATGCCTCCATGCCGCAGACCAGCACGGCGTTGATCAGCCGATCCAAAACCATAGCCCCCTCCTGTTTCGATTGCAAACGATATATTTTGATATATACAGTATAGCAAATTCGATCTGCGCAGACAACAAAAACCGCGCAATATTTTTACAGCGTTCATAATCCTGCGGCGCGGCGGCACAAGAAAACAAAACAACCTTCCGAAAAGCCCTTGCCCGAACATGAATTTTCCTATATAATTTTATTCGGAACCGCAAAACAGTGCGATCCCGATTTTGAAAACGTGACAAGGAGGACCTGCTATGGAAATACTGTCCCAACTGAACAGTCCGTTCCTGTACGCGGTCTGCGGCGGCATCATTCTGTTTGTCGCGGTGATCTGCGTCGTCTTTGCCGTCCGCGCGTATCGGACGGGCAAGGCGCTCGGCATCGACACGGAAAAAATGAAGCGTGTGATCACGGCGAGCGCCACGTTTGCCGTTCTGCCGAGCATCGGCATCCTGCTCGGCGTGATCGCGCTGTCGGGCAGTCTCGGTACGCCGTGGCCGTGGCTGCGGCTGTCGGTGATCGGCGCGCTGCACTATGAAACGCAGGTCGCGGAGGCGGCGGCGGAATCCGTCGGCATCGGCGGGCTGTCGCTTGCAAACATGACGCCGGAAGCGTTCTCCACGATTGCGCTGCTGATGAGCTTTTGCATTATGTGGGGCATGGTGCTGGTGATCTTTAACGGCAAGGCATATTCCAAACGCCTTGCCGCGCCCAAGACGCTCGAAAGAGACGCGGCCTCCGGCAAAAAGAAGGGCGGGCTTGCCGCCTTCGGCGACAGCGCCATGACGGCAATGTTCATCGGCCTCGTTTCGGCGTATATCGCCAGCTATATCGGGCAGATCGTTTCGGGCAACGGCTTGTTCACGTTCACCGGCAGCTGGCTTCCGCTGGCGGTGGCGGTCGTGGCCGCGCTCGCAATGGCGGTGTTTATCAAGATCAAGGAAGCGAAGCACGCGGACTGGATCGACAGCTTTTCCGTTGCGGGGAGCATGCTGATTGCAATGACCGCGGCGATCTTCCTCGGCAAGCTGCTGTAAGGGGGTGAACGGCATGAAGGAATCCATGAACCGACAGGAAGCGTATGAAAGCTACCTCAACACGACGCACACACTCGGCCGTATCCTGACCGCGGCTGTACTGGTGCTGCTGCTCGCCGCGCCGTTTGTCATCGGCGTTTACCTCGGCGCGCTGCCGAATATCCCCGCCGCGATGAAGGCGTTCGTCGGCGTCGGGCTCGTCTACCTCATCAGCGGCATCGTAGAATACCTGATTTACGTGCCGATGCTTGGGGCGGGCGGCAGCTACCTCGCGTTCATCACCGGCAATCTGATCAACATGAAAATCCCGTGCGCGATCAACGCCCGCGACATCGTCGGCGTCAAGAGCGGCACGCCGGAAAATGAGATCATTGCGACGCTGTCGATTGCCACCTCCTCGCTTGTGACGATTGTGGTGCTTGCGCTCGGCGTGCTGCTGATGATCCCGCTGCAGCCGATCCTGCAATCCCCGACGCTGCAGCCCGCGTTTGAGAACGTCGTTCCCGCACTGTTCGGCGCGATGGCCTGCAAGTATTACCGCTCCAACCGCGTCGTCGCGCTGATCGTGCTCGGCGTGATGTCGCTGCTATTCGTGCTGGTGCCGTCCTTGATCGGTTCCACAAGCATGATGGTGATTCCGAGCGGCGGTCTTGCGATCCTGCTGGCCTACCTCAGCTTCCGCAAGCAGCAGAAAAACGGGGAGGTGTCCGCATGATCGTACTGTATCTTCTGCTTGGCGCGCTCGGCGTCTTGCTGCTGCTGGTGCTGATCGCCGTGCTCCGCACGCTGCTGACGGGCAGCAAGACCGCCGACTGGGAGCCTCGCCGCGACCCCGTGCGCGAAAAGGCGTATGCGGAAAAGCTCGCCGAAATGGTGCGGTATGAGACGGTTTCGTATAAGGGGCAGATACAGCGTGAAAAGTTTCTCGGCTTCCACGCGCTGCTCGAAACGCTGTTCCCGCTTGTACATGCGAACCTTGAAAAGACCGAGATCGACGGCAGCCTGCTCTATTATTGGAAAGGCCGTCGCCACGACAAGCCGATTGTCCTGATGGGGCATCAGGATGTTGTTCCCGCGGAGGGCAAATGGCAGCATGAGCCGTTTTCCGGCGACATCGAGGACGGCAAGGTGTGGGGCCGCGGCAGCGCCGACACGAAATGCTCGGTCATGGCGTTTTTGCAGGCGGTCGAGGAGCTGCTGGCCGAGGGCTATGTGCCGGAGCAGGACGTGTACTTGTCGTCGTCCAACACAGAGGAGATCGGCGAGGAGGGCTGTCCGAAGCTCGTGCGGGAAATGGAACGGCGCGGCGTGAAGCCGTATTTGGTCAACGACGAGGGAGGCTCGATCGTGACCGAGCCGATGGCGGGGCTGAAGGGCAATTTTGCGATGGTCGGCGTGCTCGAAAAAGGACAGGGCAATCTGCAGATCGTCGCGCGGTCGAACGGCGGCCATTCCAGCTATCCGCCGAAGAATTCTCCGATCGTGCGGCTGTCGAAATTCGTCTGTGATCTCGATAAGCACAGTCCGATGCGCTCCGAAATGAACCGGCAGGCGGCGGAGATGTTTACCAATATGGCGCCCTACGGCCCGTTCTGGATGCGGCTGCTGTTCGGGAACCTGTGGCTGTTCAAGCCGCTGCTCGTTTTGCTGATGCCGTCGATTTCCGCACAGGCCGCGGCGCTGCTGCGCACGACCGTCGCGCCGACGATGCAGACCGGCTCGGACGGCTGCAACGTCCTCCCGCAGGAGGCGACGCTGACGCTGAACCTGCGCTACATCCCGCATCAGAACATGGAGGAAAGCAACGCGGCGATCATCGCGCTTGCGAAAAAGTACGATCTCGAGGTGCGCGTGCTCGACGCCTACCCGTCTTGCGAGCCGGTCGATTCCGGCAGCGAGGCGTTCCGGTTCGTGACCGAAACGATCCAGGAGGTATTCCCCAAGCTGCCCGTGATCCCATACGTAATGACCGGCGGTACCGATGCGCGCCACTATCAGCGGATCTGTCCGGACTGCATCCGCTTCTCCCCGGTCGTTTACGGTCCTGCGCAGATGAAGGGCATGCACGGCCTGAACGAAAATCTCGACACCTACAGTCTGCCCGGCGCGGTCGATTATTACAAGATGCTGATCCGGAAAAACCGGTAAACAGAATCGTGCCTATATGCCGTGTCCCACGACGATTCGTCTTTACGGATTTGCGGGGTGCGGCATTTTGCCGGAAATGGGGTGGACGTGGATAGTATCGGGATAATAAGCTGTTTTTGTATGTTAAATAAGAAATAATTGCGAATTTTAGTGTCAAGGCATTGCATGCTTTCTGTGAAATGCGATATACTGTCATGCGTAAAAGTGTCCACAGCTTTTTTCGTGTACTCGAAAACGGCTGAGGGAAATCTTTTATATATCATGTTGCAAAATAACGGATATTTTGACGGCTTTATTGATGCTGACTGTGCTATGCTAACGCAAATTAGCATGCCGTACTGGCGGCCATTTTCGCCGGCAGCTGGCACGATTATCGCGCACCGCCGGTCGACACGTGAAAATGCGATAGAATAAAGGAACATAACCATGGAAGACGTGATCACAACCATCTCCGAAGAGCCCGTCGAAGCGGCGCCGGAAACCCCGGCCGCCGACGAAGCTGCGGATAAGGCAAAGCTGACGGAGAAAAAACAAAAGAAGCTGCAGAAGCGGATTCACAGCAGCGAGCGCGGGGTCAAGTCGTATCAGTATTTTCTGCTGCGGGTATTGATCTTTATTGTCGTGGTCTGGGTGCTGTTCTTCAAGATCATCGGCATCGTGATCAACCCGACCGAGGATATGTATCCGCGTGTGGATGCGGGCGATATGGTGCTGTTCTACCGGCTCGATCGCGACGTTTCGGCGCAGGATGTCATCGTCATTGAAAAAGCGACGCCGGATCAGCCGGAGCCGCAGATCATGGTGCTGCGCGTTGTGGCCGTCACCGGCGATACCGTGGAGATTTCGGAGGGCGAACGTCTGATCGTCAACGGCAACACGATGATCGAGAAGAATATCTTCTACCCCACGCCGCGCTATGAAGGCTTTGTCGAGTATCCGCTCACGCTCGGCGAGGATGAATGCTTCGTCCTGGCGGACAGCCGCGACGGCGGCAGCGACAGCCGCTATTTCGGCGTCGTGAAAAAGAGCGAGATTCTCGGCTCGGTCATCACCATCGTTCGTCGGAATCAGCTTTAAGCGTTAACAAGAAAATTTAAATTTGCACAAAACAATCATCATTATTGACGGTTTTATAGATACACGGCGTGGTATACTGACCGTGGAAACCGAAAATGCGGCAAGCTGCCGCAAAAGAGTTTACCGAAGAAAGGAGGAACAGGCAAATGGAAACGCACACAGATGATTTTCATGAGCCCGAACCGCACAAAGCAACACCGAAGTCGGTGATCGCCGCTGTGCTGAATCGGGTTTCCGAGCTTGGCACCTCCGTTTTGTCGCTGCTGTCGGGTCTGCTCGCAGCCGCACTGATCTTGTATTCGAGCTACGTGCTCTACGATACGTTCTACACCTCCGAGTCCGCGCGATCAAGCTGGGAGCTGCTGCAGTATAAGCCGGAAATCATCGACAACAACCCGAAGCCGCTTTCCGGCGAAAACCTGCTGACGACGATCAACAGCCAGTATCGCGCGTGGCTGACGATTGAGGATACGAACATCGACTACCCGATGGTGCAGGGCGAGAACGATCTGTACTACGCGAGCCACGACATCTATGGCAACGTGTCCCTGACCGGCGCGATCTATCTGGCAGCCGGCAACAACGGCGACCTGTCCGATTCCTACAACATCGTATACGGTCACCACATGGACAACGGCGCAATGTTCGGCGCGCTCGACGCCTATACCGACGAAGCGTATTACAACAGCCACCGCGAAGGCATCATCGTTTCGCGCTCGGCGGTGTTCGATCTCTATGCGTTCGCAGTCGTCAAGACCGACGCCTACCAGAGCCGGATCTACTCGGTTGGCGACCGCATGGACGAGGTAATTGATTTCATCTCGACGGCGGATGGCACGGGCGATACGACGACGCTGTTCTACGATGCGGCGACGGCGGACGAGGCAACGAAGGTTGTGGCGCTCTCCACCTGCGCAGCGGCGAACACAAACGGACGCTTGGTCGTGTTCTTCGCTGCCAAGCAGCGGAATCTGATCACGGTCGAGGCGCAGGGCTATGAGGACACGTATGATGCGCTGCCGCACAGCCTGACCTACACAACGAACTACCCGGACGATACCGTTGTGGAATTCTCCACCGACGGCGGCGTGACCTGGTCGGCGCAGACGCCTTCGATCAAGGACGCCGGCGAGGTTGAGGTGCAGATCCGTGTCACGAATGACACCTACGGCCGCGCGACCACGAGCGTCACGCTCAAGGTGAATCCGGCGCCGGTAACGGTGCGGGCAACGGATTCCGAAAAGGTCTACGGCGAAACCGATCCGTCCTTTGCGGCGACGGTCGAGGGCGTGCTGGACAATGCGACGATTGCGTACACCGTGACGCGTCCCGGTGCGGGTACCGACGAGAACGTCGGCTCGTACCCCGATGCCATCGTGCCTTCCGGCGACGAGCGGCAGGGCAACTATACGGTGACGTTCGTTCCGGCGGACTTCACGATCCATTCGGCGCGGACGATGGTTCTCAGCGTGACTGGCTACGAGGGCGTTTACGACGCCGAATCGCATCCGGTGAGCGCGGTGCCGAGCGTGCCCGAGGGTACGACGATCGAGTATTCGATCGACGGCGGCAATACATGGACGACGGAAGTTCCCGCGATCCGGAATGTCGGCACGGTCGATATACTGGTTCGCGCAACGAACCCGAACTATGAGACGGTTACGGCTTCGACGACGCTGACTGTCACGCCGAAGGCGGTCACGGTGAGCGCGAACCCGGCAAACAAGGTTTACGGCACGGACGATCCGCGCTTCAGCGGCACCGTCAGCGGTACCGTCGATGATTTCCGCATCGTGTATACGGTTACACGTCCCGGTGCAGGCACCGACGAGGATGTGAACACGTATGACGACGCAATCGTTCCGAGTGGCGAACAGACGCAGGGCAACTACACCGTCACGTTCGTTCCGGCAGACTTCGAAATCACGCCGGCCGATACGCTGACGCTGGAGGCAACCGGTTATGACGGCGTCTATGACGCACAGGCGCACGCCGTCGAAGCGACGGTGAATGTACCCGCCGGCACGGTGATCGAGTATTCGACCGACGACGGCGCGACGTGGACGACAACGCCGCCGAGCATTACGAATGTCGGTACCGTAACGGTGCAGGTTCGCGCAACGAACCGGAACTATGACACCGTGACGGAAACCGTCACGCTGAACGTCACCCCGGCGCCCGTGGTCGTTACGGCGAACGCGAGCAACAAGGTGTTCGGCGAAGAGGATCCGCAGTTCACGGCAGGCGTGAGCGGCGTGATCGACGGTTTCGAGATCGTTTACACCGTCACGCGTCCCGACGCGGGCACCGATGAGGCTGTCGGTATATACCCGAACGCAATCGTGGCGAGCGGTGAAACGACGCAGGGCAACTATTCCGTGACGTACGTGAATGCGGACTTCACGATTGCATCGGCGCAGGGCCTTGCGCTCTATGCCGAGGGCTACACCGGCTTCTATGACGGAACGGCGCATCCTGTTGTGGCAAGTGCAACGACGCCGGACGGCGGTGACGCGTCGCAGACGGTCATCGAGTATTCGACCGACGGCGGCAGAACGTGGTCCACGACGGTTCCGACGATCACGAATGTCGGCAATGTGACGGTGCAGGTGCGGGCATCGAATCCGGACTATGCACCGGTCGAAGCGACGGTCACGCTGCATATTGATCCGCGCACAGTCGTTGTGACGGTGAACAATGTCAGTAAGCTGGCCGGCAATCCGGATCCCGAATGGTCGGTGACGATAGAGGGCTTGCTGGACGGGGACACGGTGGACTACACCGTTTCGCGCGACGAAGGCGAAGAGCCCGGCTCCTATGCGCTCACTCCGACGGGTGCGGCGGTACAGGGCAATTACCGTGTGCTGTATAACCCCGGCATGCTGCGCATCATCAATAATCCGAATCCGACGCCTGTCGGGCCGATCGATGAACCGGGCGACGATGATGACGATATTGACGAGATCGATGATCCCGAACCGCCTTTGGCGGCCGTGACGAGAATATTCAGACCGCGCGGCATCAAGGGCCGTCCCGCTTGGGCGCTTGTGAACCTGATCTGCCTGATCCTTACGTTCTACGTTCTGATCCCGCTACTGCACCTCAGACAAAAGTACAGCCGCGCTCGGATGATGAAGAAGATCAACAAGGCCAAGGAGCAGCTGCGCGAGGCGCAGGAGATGGCGGAGGAAGAAGCGCGCGACAAGGAGCGCATCGAGCAGCTCGCTGTCGAAGCGCGTCAGGATAAAGAGCAGTCCGAAATCGGCAAGAACGCGGGCAAGGGTGTTGCCGAAGCGATCAAGGCTGTGCGAGCCATGGCCGGTGATATTCAGGAGAAGGAATTCGACGAAGGCGTTGAGCTGCTGTATTACCGTCTCCGTTCGTTCCTCCGGAAGTTCCGGATCGGCATTCTGCTCGAAGCCGTGTTTGCGGTGATCGCGCTGATCGTGTTCATCCTCACCGAGGATATGCGCCTGCCGATGATCCTGATCGACCAGTATACGCCGATCATGATTATCCTGCTGCTGATCGTCTGGCTGTTCGATGTCACCTTGATCCGCTACCGCAAGGAAGTCCTTGCCGAGGAGGAAGAAGCGATCCGCGAACAGGCCGAGCGCGAAGCTGCCGAAGCCCAGACAAACGCGTAGGCATACAATCATATAGGAGAGCCGCACCGAAAGGTGCGGCTCTTTTGTATAGCAAGAGTGTTTACGGAGCAGCGGAGGCAAGGGCGTTTGTATCTTTTTAAAAGACACTCAAAAGACTGCGGGAAAGAATGGACCACGCAACTGCAAGCAGAAGCATGACCTAAAAATAGTACATGTTAATGTTAAAATGAATTTGCTAATGGGCTGATATTGCACCATATAGAAACAATGATATCCTATTTAAAGGATATATAAAGGAATCATAGAACAACAAAGCACCATATTTACACCATATATAACAAGAAAACAGTTAAACAGGTTTATATATGTCGCATGCTGCGCTTTTGCATCTTCGCAATGTTTACGGATCGTCCGCCTTAGGTCGATTGACGAACCGCGCGAAATATGGTACAATAACCGCCGTATGGACAAGATAGGGAAAGCGCGGTGAAAATCCGTCGCAGCCCCCTCTGCCTTCAAAGTCGGAACGCCTATGCAGCCCATACGCACACCTTTGAACGGATTTTGCGGCGGGCGAGATCGGTGCGTGTTTGCGTTACCTTCTGCTCCCTTCGGAATCCGCCGGAGGGAGTTTATTTTGTACGGAGGGTACGAAACATGAAAAAAAGAACCATTCTGTCCCTGCTGCTGGCCGCGCTGATGCTGCTGAGCTTTGCGGCCTGCACCGGCTCCGCTGCCGCGACCGCGCCCAAGGCTGACGCCGAACCTGCTGTGAAGATCAAATTCACGGCGATCTACGACGACACGACCAAGGAATTCAACCTCGAAACGACCGAAAAGACGCTTGGCGCCGCGCTGCTCAAAGAGGGCATCATCGAAGGCACCGACAGCGAATACGGCCTTTTCGTCACGACCGTGGACGGCCGCGTGGCGGACGACGCCAAGCAGGAGTGGTGGTGCCTCACCAAGGGCGGCGAGATGTGGATGAACGGCGTGGACACGACCGAGATTGCGGACGGCGACGCCTACGAATTTACGCTGACCGTCGGCTGGTAAGCCTATGAGCCACGCAAAGCTGCGCGAGCTGTGCATGCTCGCACTTTGCGCGCCGATGATCGTCGCGGGGAAAGTCGCGCTCGAACCGGTGCCGAATGTGGAGATCGTAACTTTTTTCATCATCCTGTTTACGGTCGTTTTCGGCTGGCGCGCGCTGTTTCCCGTGGCGGTTTTTGTTTTGGAGGAGGGCATGCGCTACGGCTTCGCGCCGCATTGGTACATTTTCTACTGCGTGATCTGGCCGCTGCTCGTCGTGCTGACGATGCTCGCTAAGCGCTGGATCAAGGACAGTGCGCTCGGCTGGGCGATCTTTTCGTCAATCATCTTCGTGCCGATCTTCAGCATGGCGAATGTGCTGCTGCTGAAATGGTTCAAGCTGCTCGGCCGCGATTTTCAGATCCTTGCGTATCTGATTCCGGAGATTCCCTATGATATCGCGCATATCGTCGGCAACTTTGCGATCACGCTCGCGCTGTTCAAGCCGCTGTACCGCGTACTGGAGCGCATGATGCACACCGGCAACGATCCCTTGCCGGACTGACAAAAGAAAGAGAAAAGAAAGCCCAAGGTGCGGCGCTGCCCGCCTTCCGGCTTTCTTTTTTTGTGCGAAATCCCGGGGATCGGAAAACCGCCGATTGACAAAAGGCGCACACCTGCTATAATGGAATCGGAAAAAGATTTAGCTATCCAAAAACATTTTGTATACGGAGGAAATCAATATGACAAAGCTCGTCATTGCGCTTGGCGGCAACGCGCTCGGCAACACGCCTTATGAACAGCTGCGGCTTGTGCAGCAGACCGCGAAGCCGATTGTCGATCTGATCGAGGCCGGGCATAAGGTCGTGATCGCGCACGGCAACGGCCCGCAGGTCGGCATGATCCAGAACGCCTTTGCAGCCTACCGCCGGGAAGACCCATCCCGGGATGTGATGCCGCTTTCCATGTGCGTCGCCATGTCTCAGGGCTATATCGGTTACGATCTTCAGAATCTCATCGGCGAGGAGCTGGATCGCCGGGGAACCGGACTGCATATTGCCACGGTGCTGACACAGGTTGCCGTTGACCCCAACGATCCCGCCTTCCAGCATCCGACCAAGCCCATCGGCGCGTTTATGACGGAGGCCGAGGCGAAAAAGCTCCATGACGAAAAGGGCTTTGATGTGGCGGAGGACGCAGGACGCGGCTGGCGGCAGGTCGTGGCAAGTCCCAAGCCCACGGAGATCATCGAAATCCATACGGTCAAGGCACTGCTGGATCAAAAGCACGCGGTGATTGCCGCAGGCGGCGGTGGCATTCCCGTCATCTGGGCGGACAAGTACCACCTCAAGGGCGTACCCGCCGTCATCGACAAGGACTTTGCCTCCGAGTGCATGGCTGAACAGTTGGATGCAGATATGCTCATCATTCTCACCGCGGTGGAAAAGGTCGCGATCAACTTCGGAAAGCCCGACCAGAAGGGTCTGGACAGCCTGACGCCGGATGAGGCCCGCCGGTATATCGCCGAGGGACAGTTCGCGCCCGGCTCCATGCTGCCCAAGGTGGAAGCGGCGGTCAAGTTCGCCGAGTCGAAGCCTGGCCGCACCGCGCTCATTACCTTGCTGGAAAAAGCCAAGGACGGTATCGCAGGCCGCACCGGAACCTGCATTTCTCTATAATATACCAAATGGTTTGATACAAGACGGTACAATATTTTCAACGTGACACGAACCATGTTTTGACAGGCTGTGGCCAAAAGGCGGCGCGGGTCTCTTGACGCTGCGCCGCCTTTTTGTTATAATTCTGAGTAAACATATAGTAATCTGCATGGAACAGGAGGCTTTTTGCTATGCAGCCGAATCAGGCACAGCCCGTACCGCGCAAAAAGATCTGGTGTGTCGTCTACACCGACGCAGAACACGAGTGTTTTGAGCTCCGCACCATGCCGGAAGAAGGCGATACTCCCGTTCCTCTTTATCATCAGGAGTACTCCTCCGGCACGGCCATGGGCGATTTTCTGGAAACCGATCTTTCTGTCTGGGATCAACTCAGGCCAAAGATTGCGGAGGCGGTACAGTCCATCAACGAGGGCCGCTACCTCAAAAAAAGCTTCAACACCATCTTCTACTGCACCCTCTACTGGCTCAACCAGAGCGGATTTTTCGCCCCCTTTGCCGCGGCGTTGCAGCGCCTTCAGATCATTCATGCCGTCGGAGACCTGATTTCGCTGGATGAGTGCGACCGTCAAATGGTTTACTATAGAGATTTGCAGGTTTACTATAGGGAATTGGTGGAGCAGGTCTTTGAAGTTCCGGAAAATGAGGACAGCGCCATTCGCTATTTCTCCCTCCAGCATCGCTTTGGTGAAGCCTCCTCTCCCTCCTTTTCCTTTGAAGCTGTGAAATATCTCCCCATGCAGCAGGGCATCGGTGGGCTCTATCCCTACGATCAGTTTCTGGAGGAGGATG
>JAFUDD010000034.1 GCA_017459315.1 Clostridia bacterium
CCGGCTCCACTTGCATCACGACGGTCGCGGCGGTCGGGACGGCGGTCGGCATAGCCGTATCCGCAGGCTCGGGCGCCGTAAACAGCTGCGTGCAGCCGACAAGCAGCAGCGTGAGCAGCAGAATCGGTATGCGGCTGTCAAATGCATTTCGTTTCATGGCACTTATTATAACACACGCCTGTGGGATTGACAAATCCTTTGCGGTGGAAAAATTCGGAAATTCTGTTAATTCTGTCGAACGGCGGCATGTTTGCGCCAAAAGCACGAAAGCCGCCCGTATGGAAAGGCGGCTTCCGTGCTTCTCAAGGAGAAAGGGAGAAGGAAGGAAATAAGCTTACAGCAGATGCACGAGCGCAACCAGACCGGAGAACACGATGGACACGGTCGCGCAGAGCTTGATCAGAATGTTCAGCGACGGGCCGGACGTATCCTTGAACGGGTCGCCGATGGTGTCGCCGACGACGGAGGCCTTATGGGGCTTACTGCCTTTGCCGCCGAAGTGGCCTTCTTCGATGTACTTCTTGGCATTGTCCCACGCGCCGCCCGCGTTCGACATAAAGACGGATACGGCAAAGCCTGCGACGGAAACGCCTGCCAGCAGGCCGACAACGCCCGTCGGCCCGAGGATCAGACCGGCTACGATCGGCACCACAACGGCCATGACCGCGGGGACGACCATTTCCTTCAGCGCGCCCTTGGTGCAGATCGAAACGCAATTGGCGTATTCGGGTGTGGCGGTGCCCTCTAAGATGCCCGGAATCTCACGGAACTGACGGCGCACCTCGATCACGACAGACTGCGCCGCGCGCTCGACGCCGTTCATTGTGACGGCGGAGAACACGAACACGAGCATCGCGCCGATGAACATGCCGATCAGCACCGGCGGGTTGATGATGGAGAAGTTCAGCACGACGTCGGTCTTGTCCTGCACGATGTTGACATAGGAGACGAGCAGCGCGAGCGAGGTCAGCGAAGCGGAGCCGATCGCAAAGCCCTTGCCGGTTGCGGCGGTCGTGTTGCCGAGGGAGTCGAGCGCGTCGGTGCGTTCGCGCACCTCCGGATCCATGCCGGCCATCTGCGCGATGCCGCCCGCGTTATCCGCGACGGGGCCGTAAGCGTCGGTCGCCAGGGTAATGCCGAGAGTGGACAGCATGCCGACGCCCGCAATGCCGATGCCGTAGAGACCGCGGTTGAAGGACTGGAGGAAGTGACCGTTGCCGTCCACGATGGCGCTTGTGCCGCCCGCGGCATAGTAGCTGATCAGAACTGCGGCGCAGACGATCAAAATGGAGGTCAGCGCGGATTCCATGCCGAGGGAGATACCGCCGATGATGATGGTGGCATAGCCGGTCTGCGAGGTCGCGGCGAGGTCACGCGTCGGCTTGTAGCTTTCGGAGGTGAAGAATTCGGTGAAGAAACCGATCAGGCAGCCGGAGATCAGGCCGCAGAGGATCGAGATATAGATACCGAGCCAGTTCGCGCCTTCGATGCCCTTGAAGATGAAGTAGGTCAGCGGCAGCGCAACGACGCCGGACAGGATCGCGGCGGTATATGTGCCGGTGCGCAGCGTGCGGAGCAGCGTCATCTGCGTCGCATTCTCCTTGACGCGGACGAGCTGTGCGCCGATGATTGAGCAGATAATGCCGGCCACGGCAAGGCACAGCGGCAGGAACATGCCCGCAAAGCCGTAGCCGCCGATGGCGGACAGCGCGAACGTGGCAAGGATCGAGCCGACGTAGGATTCATACAGGTCAGCGCCCATACCAGCTACGTCGCCGACGTTGTCGCCGACGTTATCGGCAATCGTGGCGGGGTTGCGCGGGTCGTCCTCGGGGATCTTCTTTTCAACCTTGCCGACAAGGTCCGCGCCGACGTCCGCCGCCTTCGTGTAGATGCCGCCGCCAACGCGGGCGAACAGCGCCATGAACGAAGCGCCCATGCCGTTCATAACCATGATGTTGCCGATCGTGACCGCATCGGTGATGCCGAACGCATAGCGAAGGAGGAAGTACCAGAGCGTCACATCCAAAAGGCCGAGACCGACGACCGTGAAGCCCATGACGGAGCCGGCGGAGAACGCTACGCGAAGTCCGCGATTCAAGCCCTCGGAGGCGGCCTGTGCGGTACGGGAGTTCGCATGGGTGGCGATCTTCATGCCGATAAAGCCTGCCAGCAGCGACCAGATACCACCGGTGAGGAACGCAAACGGCGTGAACTGCGACAGCAGCGCGCCGTTCGAAGTGAAAGCGATAATCGCAAGAATCACGAAGATCACCGCAAAGACCGGCAGGACGGTCTTATACTGTCTTTGCAGATACGCATTCGCGCCCTCGCGGATGGACCCGGCAATCTGCTTCATCTTGTCGGTGCCTTCCGAGAAGGACATGACCTTTTTCGTTTGCAGCAAAGCGTAGATACCCGCTAAGGCTGCACCGATAAAACCGATCCAGAATAAGTTTTCCATAGTTACCTCTTTTCTTTCAACGTATTTTGAACCTGCATTTGTTCCGTGAGAAGGTGCTTTACCGTGCAGGGCACGGACGACGGCGATCCGGCGCGGCGGGCGGGGACAGGAAAAACGGTCTGCCAAACGGCGAAAGCTCTTGTTCTTCGTTCCGGAAACGTTTGCGATACAAAAACAAGCGGCGCCGCCCGAACAAAGGGGGAGGTTGCTGCAAGGGAACGCGGGCCTATCGGTATGCGGCCTACTCTTGCAAACGTTTACGAAGCGAAAAGAAGCACGGACTGCTTCGAATTTCACTCGTTGGTTGAGGAGGAAGGAGTTTCCTTTGCCCGTGATCCGTAGGGAAAACGGGGATTCCCGCTCCGTTCGACCGGATACTGACGGCGCCGCTCAGGACGTAAACGTTTGCGAAACGAAGAAGAAAGAGAGAACAGACGCCTGCCGTCTGCTTGGCAAGAGGCTTGCGGCAGACGCCTGTTTTTGCAGCAGGTTAGCTGTGCTTTGTGTTGCGCAGGACGACGAGCGCAATCACGACGCCGAACACCGCAAGGGTAACGGCGATGGCCGCGATGGCGAACGTCCGGCCGGTTGTCCTGCGAGCCGGGACGGTGTTGGCCGCTATGGGGGCAGCGGTCGGGGCGGCGGGCGCTTCGGCCGTTGTGTCCGCAACCGGCTTGTCGGGAACCGCATCCGCGGGCTCGTCAACGGCGGGGCTATCCGGCGCAGTCAGCGTGAACGTGTCGATCACATCGTAGGCCTTGCAGTTGGCCTTGGTCGCGTCGCCCGCCTTGGAACGCTGATAGGCGGTCACGGTGACGCCC
>JAFUDD010000427.1 GCA_017459315.1 Clostridia bacterium
AACCTGTCCGGCGGGCAGAAGCAGCGGCTTTCGATTGCGCGGACGATTGCGCGCCGTCCCGAAATACTGATCTTTGACGATTCGTTCTCCGCGCTCGACTATGCCACCGATGCGGCGCTGCGGAAGCGGCTTGCCGAGGACTTAAAAGGAACGACGTGCCTGATCGTGGCGCAGCGCATCGGCACGGTGAAGAACGCCGATCAAATCGTGGTGCTCGACGAGGGGCGCGCGGTCGGGATCGGCACGCATACGGAGCTGCTGCAAAGCTGTTCGGTCTATCGGGAGATCGCGCTGTCGCAGCTGTCGGAAAAAGAACTGGAGGTGAGCTGATGGAGCGCAGAGGACCGCACGGCCGGGGCCGCATGGCCGAAAAGCCGAAGAATCTGAAAAAGACGCTCGGGCTGCTTTTGCGCTACACGCTGCGCGAAATGCCCGCGTTTATCGCTGCGCTCGTGTTTGCCGGGGCGCACGCGATCTTAACGATCATCGGCCCGCGGCAGATCAGCCGCATCACCGACCTCATCACGGCGGGCTTGACCACCGGCATTGACATGCGCGCCGTCGCGCGCGTCGGGCTGCTGCTCGTTGCGATCTACAGCGCGGGGGCGCTGGCGACGTTTCTGCAAAGCTGGCTCCTGACCGGGTTCAACCAGCGCCTGTCCAAGCGGATGCGGCGCGAGATCGTCGAAAAGATCAACCGCCTGTCGCTGAGCTACTTCAACTTCCATGAGACCGGCGACGTGCTCTCGCGCGTGACGAACGACGTGGACACGGTCGGTTCGTCGCTGTCCAATTCGCTCGCGTCGATCGTGACCGCCGCGCTGCAGTTCGTCGGCTGTCTCGTCATGATGATCCTTACAAACTGGCTGCTTGCCGGAACGTCCGTGCTGTCTACGATGCTTGCGATGGTGCTGATGACGGTGATTATGATGCACTCGCAAAAGTATTTCGCGGCGCGGCAAAAGAACCTCGGCGCGCTGAACGGCTATATCGAGGAGATGTATACCGGGCATGACATTATCCGCACGTCGAATGCGGAGGATGCGGTGAAGGCCGAGTTTGCTCGGCTGAACGGCGCGGTGCGCGAGGCGAATTTCAAGTCCCAGTTTTTAGGCGGCATGATGCAGCCGGTCATGAACTTTGTCGGCAACCTCGGCTATGTTGCGGTGTGCGTCGTCGGCGCGGCGCTGGCGATGAACGGGCAGATCACGTTCGGCGTGATCACCGCGTTCATGATCTATGTGCGGCTGTTCGAAGGCCCGATCCGGCAGATCTCGCAGGCCATGACGAGCATGCAGTCCGCCGCGGCCGCCGCCGAGCGCGTGTTCGAGTTTTTGAACGAAACCGAGCTGTCCGACGAGACCGGCAAGACCGCGACCGTGCCCGCCGTGCGCGGGGAGGTCGATTTCGACCACGTCCGCTTTGCCTATCCCGATAAGCCGGACGAGACGATCATCCATGATTTCTCCGTGCATATCGAGCCGGGGCAGAAGGTCGCCATCGTCGGGCCGACCGGCGCGGGCAAGACCACGCTCGTCAACCTTCTGATGCGCTTTTACGAAACGACCGGCGGCGAGATCCGCATCGACGGCGTAAAAACCACCGACATGACGCGCGAGGCCGTCCACGACTGCTTTGGCATGGTGCTGCAGGATACGTGGCTGTTCGAGGGCACCGTGCGCGAAAACCTCTGCTACAACACCGAGGGCGTGACCGACGAGCGCATGAAGGCCGCGTGCAAGGCGTGCGGCATCCACTCCTTCATCAAGGCGCTGCCGGAGGGCTATGACACGGTTCTGTCCGACAACACCGCGATCTCGGCGGGGCAGAAGCAGCTGATGACGATTGCCCGCGCGATGATCCAAAACAGCCCGATGCTGATTCTGGACGAGGCGACCTCCTCGGTCGATACGCGTACCGAGCTGTTGACCCAGCGCGCGATGGACACGCTGACCCAAAGCCGCACGAGCTTTGTGATCGCGCACCGCCTGTCCACGATCCGCAACGCGGATATCATCTTAGTGATCCGGGACGGCGATATCGTCGAGCAGGGCAGTCATGATGAGCTGCTGCGTCGGGGCGGGTTCTATGCCGAGCTGTACAACAGCCAATTTGAAACGGCAGCGTGACCCCAACAATCGCATACAAAAACACCGGGCGATTCGTCCGGTGTTTGTCGTATATATCCTCTTAAAAGAACGGCCAACGGCAGAGCAGATACCCCGGCACAACGACGATCAAGAAGAACGCCCAGCTGACAAGCGTAAACGTCTTGATGAACGCCCTGCCGCCGGAGGGGTATTCGCGCACATAGATGCGGTAGTTGATGACCGACGCGAGCGAGCCGATCAGCGAGCAAAGCCCCGCGGTGTCCGCGCCGTAGATCAGCCCGGCGAAGTTCTCGGTGAACGGGTAGAGCACGATCGTCGCGGGGACGTTCGAGATGATCTGGCTGAGGCCGATCGCCCACCAGTATTCGTGTCCGGCGACGGCCTTTTGCAAAAGTCCCGCAATGGCTTCGTTCGCCGCAATGGACGAGGAAAAGATGAAAAAGCACAGGAACGTGACAAGCAGCACGTAATCGACCTTCAAAAGCAGCCGCCGGTCCACAAGCAGCACGGTCAAAAGCACGATCCCGACCGCGACCGGCCACAGCGCCGTCCGCGTGACGATCACGCCGATCACCAGCGCGAACAGCAAAAGGTATGCGATCCGCTTCCCGCGCGATTCCTTTGCCCACGGCTCGCCGCCCACCGCCGCGTCAATCGTTTCTTTCGGGTCCTTGCGATAGAGAAACAGCACAAACACCGCAAGCAGCACCGCGGACATGGCGCA
>JAFUDD010000035.1 GCA_017459315.1 Clostridia bacterium
CGTGATGCCGGTCAGCTCGGTGATGTTTTTCGGGATCGTCAGGCCGTCGTCGATAAAGGACTGGAACCGCTTTGTCACAGTACCGTTTTCGACGCGAACCGCACCGATCTCGATGATCTCGTTATGCTCCGCCTTTAAGCCTGTTGTTTCGATATCAAATACCGTATAGACCGTGTTTTCAAACGGCTGCGAATCGGTATCCGGAATCAAATACCCCTCGACACCGAACAGGGCCTTTACACCGGTTGCCTTGGCCGCTTTAGCTGCTTCCGGGAATGCCTGCACAACACCGTGGTCGGTAATAGCCAAGGCCTTATGTCCCCAACGCTTGGCGGTTTTGAACGCGTCGGTCAGATTCGTGATACCGTCCATCGTGGACATGCGGGAATGCAGATGCAGCTCAACACGTTTTTCCTCGCTATCATCCATGCGCAGAACGCGGTCGGTCTGTTCGATGGAATCGACATAGAACGAACGCTCCCCTGTCTTCTTCTTGACCTTACAGACGCCTTTGATTTTCAGATCTTTACCGGCCTTATCCGTTGCCGAGAGCCAGTTTTGCAGCCGGATCGCCTGCCACTCCTCGCGCATACTGACGGAACAGTAGATCGAATCGGTAAAGTCGGTGATATTGACCTGCACGCGGCAGTTCGGACGGCGCTCACGCATAGACCAGTCGTCCCGAAGCTCAGCCGAAACAAGACGACCGGAAATGACCGTGTCGCCTTCGTCCGCCTCGACCGAACAGATCGCCGTGATTTCGTTCTTTTTGATGAGCTTGCCGTATAGAACGCCATCCTCGGGTGGCGGCGCCTCTACATCCTTTTCCTTCACCTTGGGTACAACAACCGCGTTCTCCGGTTCGCCGATCAGATGATAGGTATATGTAATCTTCCATCCCGTCAGAAGATCGTTCATCAGATCCTCCCAGCGGGACCGGCGATCATCCTCTATTTGCCCTTTTTTACGGTCGCACTCGATCTGCATGACGTTCTTGCTGCGCGTCGCCAGCACGCTCTTGATTTGCAGCTGCGACTCGGCAATCCCGACCAGATCATAGATTTCCCGTAATGCTTCCTTCATATCCACCTCACCGGGGGCAATGCGTCCCCGTTGTTATCCCTTCCGATCTGCCGATCAGGCCTGCTCCAGCATCTGATTGGCCGTTTCCACAACGCGATGCAGCATCGTTTCGTAGCTGCCGTTTTCAATAATTTCGCCCTTTTTGAACAAGATGCCTTTCCCGTCCCCGAATGCCACGCCGAGATCGGCCTCCCTTGCCTCTCCCGGGCCATTGACGGCACAGCCCATCACGGCGATTTTCAGATATCCGGCATTGTGCCGCACATGCTGATTGACATAATCGACCGCTTCTTCAACATTGCAGCGAGTGCGTCCGCATGTTGGGCAGGAAACGATCTCCACATCATCCTTGCGCACGCCGACAGCACGTAAAATAGCAAGACCGGTTTCCACCTCCTTGATCGGATCGCCGGTCAACGATACGCGGATCGTATCGCCGATACCGTCCATCAAAAGCGAACCGATACCGGCAGCGCTTTTGATAATACCGGTTTCGATGGGCCCGGTCTCCGTTATGCCGACATGCAGCGGATAATCGGTCTTTTGCCGGGCAAGCCGGTAAGCCGCTACGGTAGCCTGCACGGTCGTACACTTCAACGACAGCACGATATCGTCAAATCCGCACCGTTCCAAAATCGAGGCATGTCCGAGTGCGCTCTGCAGCATCGCTTCGGCGGGATCGACACGATACAATCCCAACAGATGCTTTTCCAAAGAGCCGCCGTTGACGCCGATGCGGATCGGGACGCCGTGCGCCTTGCAGCAGTCCGCCACCATGCGGACGCGATCCTCGCTTCCGATATTGCCTGGATTGATACGGAGCTTATCGACGCCGTTTTCTACGGCTTTCAGCGCCAGACGGTAATCAAAATGGACATCGGCAACGAGCGGAATGGAAATCTGATTCTTGATGGCTCTGACAGCCTCCGCCGCCGCTTGGTCAAAGACGGCAACACGAATGATTTCGCAGCCTGCCGCTTCAAGCCGGTGTATCTGCTCAACGGTCGCTTCGACGTTGCGTGTGTCGGTATTGCACATCGACTGTACGGAAACCTTTGCGCCGCCGCCGATCTGCACGCTGCCTGCCGTTACACTTCTAACCATACGCCCCTCCGTATTAGAAGAATTTCAATATATCGCTGACCATCAGCACAACCACCAGCGCAAGCAGCAGAATCATTCCCGCAAAGTGCACCATGCCCTCTTTTTCGGGGTCGATCGGCTTCCCGCGCAGCAGCTCAAGGATGATAAACACAAGCCGTCCGCCGTCGAGTGCCGGGATCGGCAGCAGGTTCACGACGGCAAAGTTGACGGAGATCAGCGCGCCGAGCATCAGAACGGTGTAGATAACGTCTGCGATGCCGTAGGTGCTGGCTGTTTCCATCGCTTCCGTCATGACGGAAACGGTTCCGACGACGCCGGACATTTCCGTTACGCAGGCTTTGCCTGTGAACAGGTCGAACAGCGCCCCGTAGACCTGTGCAATCAGATCGCCGCACAGCGGAAAGGCGCCTACTGCGGCGGTCGCAACGTTGTAATGCCGTTCGATGACTTCGCCGTAATGGATCAGCAGATTCACGCCGAGCAGGTTGTTGCCGGTTCGCTTGTCGCGTATATCGGTCACATGGATCGTCATTTCTTCGCCGCCGTTCAGCGTCTTTGTATGGCGAACGGTCTCGCCGTCTTGCACGTCTTCCAACTCCAGAGTACCGCCGCGATTGATCAGAATATCGACTTCGTTTTGACTGACCGCGTCAAACTTTGATTTGAAAGCATCATAGCCGGTAAATCGTTCCCCGTTAACGGCAAGCAGAACATCGCCAGCCCGCAGATCGGCGGCGTTTGCCGCGCTGTCTTCGGAAACGGCGTTGATTTGAATATACTCTTTGCCCGGCAGCACAGACGTTGTACCATAGGCGAGCAGTAAAACAAAAGCAAGTGCAAGCGCCGTCAGCACGTTCATCAAAGGACCTGCTGCCACAACCAAAAGTCGTTTCCATGCCTTTTGTGCATTAAAACTGTCCGGCGTCGCGCCGTTTTCGTCCTCTCCGACGAATCGGCACGAACCGCCGATCAAAAACGCTCGCAAAGCAAAATCGGTCTTTTTA
>JAFUDD010000428.1 GCA_017459315.1 Clostridia bacterium
AAACCACGCCGGAACCAAAAGGCCGGTATCCATGCTGTTCTGCTCACGGATGCGGAACAGGCCGAGCTGTACATCGTCTATGGTCAGCGTCGCATCGGTGTTCTCCTCGGTGGCCAGGACACGAGCCGTTTGCTGCCGGAAAATATCGGTAATTTGTTCATAGGGCAGCAACTTGACCGACTCCGAAACGGTATCGGTCACGCGAAGCGGCGAAACCCAGCATAGGGAGATCAGCGACCCGTCCGGCGCGATGGCCGCGCGGACGCTTTCATAATACCATGTGCGCGCATAGCTGCCGTCTGCGCTGCTGTCGAACATCGGTGTTTCGCAGTAGGGCTGATAGGCCCCGCCGTACCGCCCGGTCATTTCCACAAGATACGCCCACCGCGAGGCGCGCCCCGCCGTAGGGCCGTCGGTTGGCGCGTTGCTCGTCCAGTACACATCCGTCACGGCAAGGTCGGCGATCCCCTCAAAGTACGACAGCGCCGTTTGTATCGCGTCCAAAGCCGAAACGTTCGCGCCGGCGTGGACAGCATCGTAATCGCCCGGCAGAATGCGCTCGGTGCCTGCCTTTCGTCCGAGCTGCGGGTCGAAAAACCAAACCGAGGTAATGTCGTCGGGACCGGTGATCGGGCAGCTGTATTCCGCGGGACGATCCATCTCATTCGCATAGAACATGACGTGGCTTTGGGTTCCCAACGAGACGGACACGGGAGAACTGACGATCCGAACCTCGTTCGGCGTAGAATGATCGCGCGAATAAGCCGGTACAGCGCCGTTCCACGCCGCGAGCGGAACCGGCTCGTCGTCTGCGGAAAGGGCGTTATACTGCGCCTGCAGACGCGTCAGCTCGGCCTGCCGCCGCTCGAGCAGCTCTTGGAAATCCTCCTCGGTCGAGTCCGTGTCCTCCATCCATTCCTTCTTTTCCTCCGGCGTGATCTCCCGCATCAAATCGGCGATCTGCGTCTCCAGATCCTTGCGCGTCGGGTGTTCCTCCCAAACGTAAAGCTGCTCGCTCTTTAGGATGCGCCTGCCGAGCGTCAGCCGTTCGGCGTCGGTCAAGAACCGGTGCTCCACACGCAGCAGAGGAAACGTCCCGTCCGTCAGCACGCGTAGCGGCACATCCGCAACGATGTGAACGTTTCGCCCCACGGTGTATTCGTCCATCGTAAAGCGTGCGGGAAACTGCGTCGCAGGGGGGACAGCATCCGGCGCGTCGGGCTTTTCCTTTTCGGCGGTCTTGACGCTCTCGATCAGTTGATTGGTGTTTTTCTGCTTGACCGCGTCGGCTTCGGGCGTCGGCTGACAGCCGAACAAGAGCAGCAGGGCGAGCAAAAGGACAGCGGTTCGTTTCATGGGCTTTCTCCTTTCGGGGTTCTCTTGCTTTTATTCTAACATCGGGATTCGTCCAAAACGTCACAGAAGTATGAACAATGCCTCGAAAGTTGTAACAGAGTTGTAAAAATGGGAGGATAACCCCAAAACGTGACAAGCCGCCGCATCAGCCCTGTACGGAATTTGATACGGCGACCTGCCACGGATTATGAGGTTGGGGCATTCCTGCAAGGAGACGGGGCTTCTCCTGCAAGGGTATGAAAACGGCCAGAGACCGGTTTTCTATAGGGGTAGGGAGGGGACTGTGGACGGCTTTTGCTTACACGGCCTTTTTGCTCTGCTCCTCCAT
>JAFUDD010000429.1 GCA_017459315.1 Clostridia bacterium
ACGGCAAGGAACACAAAGCCCGCGAGCAGCACCCAGAGCACCGGACCCGCGCCGATGCCCGTTCCGCTCGAAGCCAGGCCGTAGTTATGCGCGACCGCCGCGCCCGCCATAAAGCCGAGCACCGTGATCGCGGAATCGCTGTTGCCCTCACCTGCGAGGATCAGCTGCCGCAGCGGGCAGCCGCCGAGCAGGACGCTGCCCCAACCGACCATGACCATGCCGAGGAAGTTGAACACGCCGTCCGTGTGCGCGATCGGCTGCTCCGCAAAGCCGAGCTTGAAGCTGCCGGTGAACAGGTTGCCGACAAGCACCGCCACGATGATGGCGACAAAGCCCCAGACGAGGTGGAAGTCCTTGAACATGACCGCGTCACGAATGCCGCCCGCCATGCAAAGGCGCGAACGCTGGCACAGCGCGCCGACGACGAGCGCGATCAAAAGGGCCGCGATCCACGGCGCATGCTGGCTGCCGGGGCCGCTTTCGGAGAGCTTGAACAGCCCGGTGACAAGCGAAAGGATGAACAGCACGACGAGCAGGATCGGAAACCAAAGCCCCTCCAAAGCATTCTGCTTATATGCACGGTTCAGCGTGAAGCCCATGCGCAGCGGGATCGTGCCGATCACGATGCCGACGATGAACCCGACGAGGCCGATCACGGCGTTCAGGTCGCCGCCGCCGATGCGGATCACCATGCGCAGCGGGCAGCCGAGGAACACCAGAGCGCCGATCATCACGAACATGCCGATAAAGAACCGCGTGATCGGGGACGAGCCGCCCTGCGGCCGCCATTCCTTCTTGACAAGCGCCATCACCATAGCGCCGACGACGAGGCCGACGATCTCCGGCCGGAAGTATTGTACGACCGCCGCTTGATGGAACTGCAGCGTGCCGCTGATATCACGCACAAAGCACGCAATGCAGAAGCCCATGTTCTTCGGGTTGCCGAGCGCCTGCAGCACGACCGCCGCAGCGCCGATCAAAAGGCCGGTTACGATCACGAGCCAATTGTCCCGCATAAAGCCGGCAAAGCCCTTTTTCTGTTTCTCCATTGATTTCCCTTCTTTCCTTTTGTTTCGTTATCCGCTTGCAAGGATAACGTTACGATGCTATAATAACACATAGAAGCGTAATTTGCAATAGAGGATAACGAATTTATGTTACGTGAAATTTACATGGATAACGCGGCGACCTCGTTCCCGAAGGCCCCGGGCGTGTCGGACGCGATGAAAACGTACCTCGACACGGTCGGCGTCAATATCGGGCGCGGGTCGTATGAAAAATGCACGGACGCGGGGCTGACGGTTTTGGACGTGCGGATGCGCCTTGCGGACGCGTTCGGCTGCAGCGATCCGCGCCGGGTGATCTTCACGGCGGGCTGTACGGACGCCATCAACCGCGCGATCTTCGGAAGCATCTCCCCCGGCGACGCGGTGCTGCTCTCGTCCATGGAGCATAACGCGGTGATCCGGCCTCTCGTTTCGCTCGGCTGCCGCCTTGTGCGCATCCCCGCGCACCCGGACGGGACGATGGATCTATCCGCGCTCGACGCGGATTTGTCCGATGTAAAGCTCTGCATCTGCACCGCGGCGTCGAACGTGAACGGCGCTTTGCAGGACATCGCGGCGCTTTCGGCGCGGCTGCAGCCGCTTGGGATCCCGCTTGTGATCGACGCGGCGCAGGCGGCGGGGCATATCGCCATCGACATGGACGCGCTGGGTATCGCGGCGCTGTGCCTGCCCGCGCATAAGGGCTTGCGCGGCCCGCAGGGGCTTGGGGTACTGCTGCTGTCGGAACGCTTTGCCGGAATGCTTCGCCCCACGGTGTTCGGCGGGACGGGCTCGCAGTCGCACTCGGATCAGATGCCGCGCTTTCTGCCGGATCGGTTCGAGGCCGGTACGCTGAACCTGCCGGGCATCTACGGGCTCGGCGCGGCGATGGCGGACTATGCTCCCGCGGCGCACCGGGCGCACGAAATCGCTTTGATCGAACGGTTCCAAAGCGGGCTTGCGGCGATCCCGCACATCCGTGTGCCGGGGCCGTCCGATAAAACGCAGCGCGTCGGCGTGTTTGCGGTGGACTTTGCGCGGCGGGACAATGCGGAGGTGGCCGACCGGCTCGACACGGAATACGGCATCCTCACGCGCTGCGGCCTGCATTGCGCGCCCGAGGCGCATAAAACGCTCGGCACCTACCCGCAGGGCGCGGTGCGCTTCTCCTTCTCCCCCGCCACCACAGCGGACGAGCTCGACCGGGTTCTGGAGGCTGTGGAGGGGCTCGCATAAAAAGCACTCGATACGACAAAGCGCCTCGCTGATGCGGGGCGCTTGTTTATTGTCCTATGGGTTCGGTCAGGCGGCGGTGTCCTCCGTCTTGGTGTCCGTCGCGGCGGCGAGGCGTCCGCCGAGGATGCCCGCGATCAGGGCTTTGATGTCGATGCCCATACCGGCGGTGATGCCCTCGGTGACCTGATTCGTGCCGTTCACGATATCCCCGAGCAGGCGGGCGCTGTTGCCGTCGCCGTACATCGTGATCTTATCGACCTTGCTGAGAGGCTCGGCCACGTTCTTGGCGATTTCGGGCAGGGCCTGCATGACCATCTCGATCACGGCGGCTTCGCCGTACTTCTTCATGGCTTCGGCCTTGCGGTCGATACCCTCGGCCTCGGCAATCGCCTTGGCCTGGATCGCTTCCGCTTCGGCTTTACCGACGGCGGCAATACCGGCGGCCTCCTGCTCCTTGGCGTACTTGCGCGCTTCGGCCTCCTTCTTGATCGCTTCGGCGGCCTGCTCCTGCTCATAGCGGCGGGCTTCCGCTTCCTTCTGGCGCTGGAACAGCTGCGCCTGCGCCAGCTGCTCGCTGCGGTAGCGTTCGGCGTCGGCCGGGGCGCGGATCTCTGCGTCGAGGCGCTGCTTCACGACCATGACTTCCTTCTGCTTCAGCTCGGCTTCGCGGTCGGCGCGGGCGATCTGCGCATTGACCGTCGCGGTGCCGATGCTGCGCTCCTGCTCCTGCCGCTGGATCTCATAGGCGGCGTCGGCGGTAGCCTGCTTGGTGTCGGCGGCGACCTTCAGTTCGGCCTGCTTGATCGCAAGCTCGTTGCGGCGCTGCGCGATCTCGGTGTCCGCGGTGACGCGGGCTTCGTTCGCTTCCTGATCGGCCTTGGCCTGCTCGATGGCGACGTCGCGGTCGGCCTGCGCCTTGGCGATCGCTGCGTCCTTCTTGATGCGCGCGGTGTTGTCGGCGCCGAGGTCGCGGATCAGGCCGTTTTCGTCGGTCACGTTCTGGATGTTGCAGGACAGGATCTCGATACCGAGCTTTTCCATGTCCTTGCTCGCCTTCATCATCACCTGATCCGAGAAGCTGTCGCGGTCGGTGTTGATGGACTTGAGGGACAGCGTGCCGATGATTTCACGCATGTTGCCTTGCAGCGAGTCCTGCAGATCCACGGTGATTTCGTCCGGCCGCTTGTTGAGGAAGTTCTTGGCGGCGAGGCGGATGCCCTCGTCCGTCGGCATGATGCGTACTTTCGCAACCGCGTCCACGTTGACGTTGATGAAGTCGTTCGTCGGGACGCTCTGCTCCGTCTTGATGTCCACGGTCATCTGCCCGAGGTAGAGCTTGTCGATCCTCTCGAAGAACGGGACGCGGACGCCCGCCCGGCCGATCAGCACGCGGCTCTTCTTGCGAATGCCCGAGATGATGTAGGCCTTGTCCGGGGGCGACTTGACGTACCCAAAGGCGATGACGATGATGGCCAGTACTGCGATGATGATCGCGGGAACGGTGAACCCTGTGATGATACCCGGCATTGTTTTGTCCTCCCTTCGTCCGGTTTACGGCCCAAACATACCACGCCCCTTTTGCCCTGTCAATAGCCC
>JAFUDD010000430.1 GCA_017459315.1 Clostridia bacterium
ACCAACAAGCTGTCGATCACCAAGGCCGAGGCCAAGCGCCGCGCGCTGTCGATCATGAAGGAGGTCGGCATCCCGGAGCCGGAGCGCCGCTACAATCAGTATCCGTTCGAGTTTTCCGGCGGTATGCGGCAGCGTATTGTCATCGCAATCGCCTTGACCGCATCGCCTGAAATTCTGATCTGCGACGAGCCGACGACCGCGTTGGACGTGACGATTCAGGCACAGATCCTCGAATTGATCAACCGCATCAAGGCCGAGCGCAATCTCAGCTGTATCTTCATCACGCACGACCTCGGCGTCGTTGCCAACATGGCGGATCGCGTGGCGGTCATGTATGCGGGCAAGATCGTCGAATACGGCACCGTCGATGAGATCTTCTATGAGCCGAAGCATCCTTATACGTGGGCGCTGCTGTCGTCCATCCCGGATGTGGACAGCAAAGAAAAGCTCGAAGCGATTCCGGGCACGCCGCCGAACATGATCTACCCGCCGAAGGGCGACGCGTTCGCGCTGCGTTCCAAGTACGCGATGAACATCGACTTCCGCGAGGAGCCGCCGTACTTCAAACTGTCCGACACGCACTATGCCGCGACGTGGCTGCTTGATCCGCGCGCACCGAAGGTGGAGATGCCGAAGATCGTCAGCGAGCGCATCAAAAATTCGTTGGAGGGGGTAAGCAAATGAGCAAGAAAACCAACCTGTTCGACGTACCCGCAGAAGAAAACCTCGAAGCGATGGCGATGCACGAAGCGCAGATGGGCGATTTTCTGGAAGACGACCATGAGGATATGCGCGACTTGACGGAGACCCCGGAGGAGATCAGCGCGTTCAACCATCAGTATCGCGTGAACCCGCATGTCAAGCAGAAGCCGGAGCTGCGCAAGCAGAACATTCTGCTGTCCGTCCGGCATCTGAAGCAGTTCTTCTTCTTCGGCAAGGGCGCAAACAAGCAGAAGTTGAAGGCCGTTTCCAACGTCTCTTTCGATTTGAAGGAAGGCGAGTGCCTCGGTATCGTCGGCGAATCCGGCTGCGGCAAGACCACGACCGGCCGCTGCATCATCAAGCTGTATGACATTACGTCCGGCTCGATTTACTATCGCGGCGTCCGTATTTCTGGCGGCACGCGGTGGAATAAAAAGGAGATCAAATGGTCGCGTGTCCGTGCCGAGCAGCGTATCAAGGAGCTGCGCGAGCAGGCCAAGGCCGACGCTGCCGCAAATCCGGATCGCGCCAAGGAGATCAATGACGCCGCCGAGATTTCGGTGCGCGAGCTGCAGGAAAAGGTCAAGCAGGTGCATGATGAGCAGACCGAAAAGATCAAGCAGATCAAGTTCGATAACGCCAACGTCAGCCGCAAGCTGCTGAACGAGATTCAGATGATCTTCCAGGACCCGATCGACTCCCTCGACCCGCGCATGACGGTAGAGGATATCATCCAGGAGGGTCTGCATATTCAGGGCTTCCGCAATAAGACGGAGAACCACAAAAAGGTCGTTGAAATGCTGGAGACGGTCGGCCTTGTGGAGGAGCATGCGTCGCGCTATCCACACGAGTTTTCCGGCGGTCAGCGGCAGCGTATCGGCATCGCCCGCGCGCTGATCATGAATCCGAAGCTGCTGATCTGCGACGAGCCGATTTCCGCGCTCGACGTTTCGATCCGCGCCCAGATCATCAATCTGCTGAACGATCTGAAAAAGAATCTGAACCTGTCGATCATCTTCATCGCGCACGACCTGTCCGTCGTCAAATACTTCTGCGATTCCATCGTGGTCATGTATTTCGGCAAGGTCGTCGAAAAGGCGCCGAGCGACGAGCTGTTCAAGAACCCGATGCATCCGTATACGCGTTCGCTGCTGTCCGCGATTCCGAAGCCGAATCCGCGTTCGGAGCGCGAGCGTAAGCGTATCACCTACAACCCCGCCGAGGCGCATGACTATGAGCACGGCGACCTGCCGACGATGCGCGAGCTCAAGAAGGATCACTTCGTCTACTGCAACGAGGCGGAGTATCAGGCATACTTGAAGGAACTGAGGGACTGACGTGAACCTGCTCGGACGAATTGTTCGCCACCATCCGAAACACTACATCATCGCGGCCGCGATTGCCACCGTTGTGACGCTGCTGGTGCTCCTGCGGGACGGCTTTACGCTCTGCATCGCTTACGCCAACGCGTTTACGGTGGGCGGCGCGGTCACGGTGCTGATCGGGCTGCTCCTGTGGACGGCTTATCTCGGCGCGTTCGATACGTTCGGGTACTCGTTCTCCACGTTCGGCAATCGCCGGTATAAGAACCTGTACGATTACAGCGAGGCCAAGCAGGCCAAGCGCAGCCACAGCGGATGGACGTTCTGCCCCTACTGGTTGGTCGGCGTCCTGTTTCTGCTGATCGGCGTACTGCTCTGGATCGGCGTGTAAACTCGCAGGATATCGTAAAATGAAAAGCACAGTCGCTTGCAAAACGGCTGTGCTTTTGCGTTCTATGCAGTTTGGCTTTGCTCACAGCAATGCGCCGATGGCCGCCTCCAGTCCCTTCACGATGTCCGTCAGCGGCATCGACGGAAGCGGAGGGTCGTAAGCCGCGGCCTGCTCCGGGGTGCAGGGGACGTGGATAAAGCCGGCGGGGACGGCAGGGGATCGCGCGGCAAGGTAATCCATCACGCCGTAGAACAGATCGTTGCAGACGAACGTGCCGGCGGTGTTCGAGACGACGGCGGGAAGGCCGGCGGCTTCGATGGCCTGTACCATCGCCCGGAGCGGGAGCGTGGAAAAATAGGCGGAAGGGCCGGCCGGACGGATCGGCGCGTCCTGCGGCTGCTGTCCTGCGTTATCGGGGATGCGGGCGTCCATGACGTTGATCGCCACGCGCTCCGGCGTGATCGCGCTTCGTCTGCTTGCCTGCCCGACAAGCAGGATTGCATCGGGCTGTTCGGCCGCGATGGCCCGGGTCACGGTGTCGATGCACGCGCCGAACACGGTGGGGACGGTCAGCTTGCAAAGCGCAACACCGTCCGGCGCTTGGATGCGGGACACGGCTTCGAACGCAGCGTTGACGGCTTCGCCGCCGAACGGCTCAAACGCGGTCAGAAGTATTTTCATAGCAGCCCCTTGCGCCGCTTTTCGGCTTCTTCGCGCTCGCGGCAGATATCCGCCCACTTCGGACGCGTCTCCAGCAGCTTGGCAAAGTCCGCGAGCACGTCCGGGATCGGGATGCTCTGCGGGCAGACCGCCGCGCACGCGCCACATTGCAGACAGGCCGACGGACGTTTGTCCTCGTCAAGCGCATCCATCTGC
>JAFUDD010000431.1 GCA_017459315.1 Clostridia bacterium
GGCGGCCTCGACCGTGACCGCAAAGCCCTCCAGCCCCGCAAGGCCGTAGCTCTGTACCTTGGAAAGCATAGCCCCCTCCTTCCGCGCGGCAAGCACTTATCGCTTGCCGAATACAAACAGCTTATTGCCGACAAAGTTGACCAGCAGGCAGATGCCCGTGGACAGCAGCGTGCAGAAAAACTCTCCCGTGACGAGCCTGCCAAAGCCTTCCGTGCCGACAAGCCCGCTCCACCACGCGGCAAGGCCGAACACATCGCGCAGCAGATACATCAAAAGCAGCGACAGGCCGAGCGTCAGCAGGTTGACGAGCAGAAACGACCCGATCTCCCTTGCGTCCCTATGGCGTTCCGCGCGGAACGTCCACGCGCTGTTTAGAACGTAGCTGTTCAGCACGCCGCAGCCGAAGCCGACGACTTTAGGAATATAGTAGGTCAAAACCACCGCAGTTGTCAAGAGGCCGAACGCCCCCTGCAGCAATCTTGTGACGACGAGATCGACAAGCGTATTCGATACGCCGACGAGCAGGAACCGGGCAAGCTGCCCGATACTCTTCTTTTCAAACACCGACATAGTACACCTTGGAAAACACGGTCAATACGTGCTCGATAAAGCCCGCATAGCCCCACGAGGTCGGCAGACCCGATACCGCGGGATACAGCAGGATAAAGAACACGACGGCGGCGCCGAGCCAAATCCACTTCAGATTCTTCAAGCGCGGCTCGGCCTTTTCCGCATAGTACAGCAGCATAACCGCCGCCAAAAGCACAAACGGAATCGTCGAAAAATAATGGTACAGGAACACGCACCGCGTAACGAGCGCCCACGGCAGAAGTCCCGCCAAGATCCCAACGAGGATCACATAAAACCCCTTGTTCTTCCGGTATACCGGATCAAACAGCCATTTGACGAACATGAGCACCGCGCCGAACGCGGACACATACCACACGACCGGGTTGCCGGTAGACGAGATGTTCGACAGCTTGCCGTCCGGATAGCCGCCGTAGAACCAAACGGATTTTTCGGCGAGCGGCCATTGATACCAGTTCGACTGGCACGGATGCGACTCCGAAAGCCCCGCATGGTAGCTGTACATCGAAGCCTGCTTCTGTACAAGGCAGCGTATCTGCTCATACAGCGTATTGCGGTTCTCGCTGAGATAGAAGCTGTAGGAGCAGGCATAATACAGCAGCGCCGGAACCAGTATGAACACGACGCAGCAGAACACAAGCGTCATCAGCTGTTCGTTCCACTTCAGGTCGATGCGCTTTCCCTTTGTGAGCAGCCGGAACACAAACACCGATCCAACGGCCAGCCCGACGAGGATGAAAAACGGCACGTAAAAGCCGGGCTTGAACAAAATGTCGTACCAGCTTTCCTCATAGCTCCACTTATGCGGAAGCGTGCCGCCGCCGCTTTTGGCGACCTCATAGCGGACATCCGAAACGAGCGCATACAGCACCGGCAGCATCCACAGCACTGGTAGCGCCGGAACCGGGTTCACCCAGATCTTTTCGGGCTTCTCCCCCTTCGCCTTTGCCGCGTGGCGCATCTTAATAAGATCGACGCAGCGCAGAATGAACGAAGTGAAGAACAGCACCGCAAGCCCGACGCCCGAATACAGACACGTCCACTTGCTCGACGCGCCGAGCCCGAACGACAGCCCGGCAAGGCCGAGCGGCACGAGCTTACGGACAAACGGCGCCTCCGTGCGGTTGATCCAAAGGTAATCGAGCATGCACAGGAACATCAGCAGCGTGAAGAACAGCGCATACACGTCGATGGTCGCAATGCGCGTCTGTGCAAAGTGCATACAGTCCGCCCCGAACAGGCCGGAAACGAGCAGCGCATAGTCGGTACGCTCGAACTGCCTTTTGGCAAGCACGTACAGCACCCACAGGATCAGCACGCCGAACAGCGTACCGGTGAAGCGCCAACCGAACGGCGTCATGCCGAACAGCCGCACGCCGAGCGCGATCAGCACCTTGCCGAGCTGCGGATGCGTCCATTCATAGATTGTGAAGCCATTGGCCTGCACGTAGGAGAAGTCCTTGACGCCGACCGAGCGTCCCTCGAAATAGAGGTCGGTATCGGTCGCCACTTCATAGGCGGTGCGGGCATGGTAGATTTCATCGAAATACATGCCGTTAAAGTAGGACGGACGATCCGGGACGGTGGACTGCTCATCCATCAGCCGCTGCTGCCGGGGGAACATATCGTTTCCGGCCGCGTCCTCCTGCACGTAGACAAAGGCGTCAATACGGTCGCCCTTTTCGTCGAAGAGCGCGACCTCGTTGAACGACGCTTCGCCGCTGTATACGAACAGCCGGACAAACTCTGTATCGAGCGAAACGTTCACGGTCTTCCATTTGAACATATCGCCGTAGGCCTGTTCAAACTCGGTATAATTGTCCGCATCGTCATAGATATGCACCGTGCCCTCGGCAATGTTGCCGTTGAACCAAATCGCGGAAACATGCTTTTCGCCGCCGAGGTCGATGATGACCGTTTCGTTTCCGTCCGAGCGCCACGCTCTTTGCGGGAAGTTCAGCGTGCCGAGATTGATGAAAGCCACAAGCGAATACACAAGCAACAGCGCGATCAGCACGATCCGGTCGGTCCCGGTCAGCCGTCTGCCGGAGGGGACGCCGAGCGATTCGATAAACGACTTCATGCGCGTTTTCCTCCCTTGTCCTTGTTCGCCGCCTCCGTCTCGGTCGGCGCCGGCTTTTCAAAATCGGAAGCGGTCCTCGTTCCAAACAGCACCGCCGCGGAAAGGTACAGGGTCGAAAGCACCTCCGCCGCCGAGCAGACCGCGATAAAGGCGCTGTGCGTCTCGCCGCCGCGGATCGCATGGATTGCGCCGTCCGAAACGACGTACATCGCAACCGTTTCGTTCAGGAACGTCGTGACGGTCAGCAGCAGAGCGCAAAGCAGAACATGCCTGTCTCCGCTGTGCGCATACGCAAACAGCAGCAGAAGCAGCACCGGGAACACATAGCGTTCGTGCATATACTGGCCGAATGTAAACACCCACAGCATGAACATGGCCGAGACAAGATACAGCAGCTCCGGATCGTTCTCCGTGAGCCGCCCGGCCCGATGATACCGCCAAAGCAGCCAAACCGCACCGCCGAGCGCCGCCGCGATCATCAGTGAGCCGAACAGCTTGTAGGTCAGCGTTACGCCGAACAAGTGCAGCACGACCCACAGCGTCCATGTCAACAGCAGTACGCCGGCCGCGAGCAGCGCGATCCAAAGAGCGTATTTTTCGATGCTGTCATCTCCGAGCAGCAGCGAGGCAAAGGATCGCTTGCCCTCGCAGGTCTGCGCGATCCATGCCGCAAGGGACAAGGCTGCCGCCGCGCCGTACAGCGTCCAGACAAAGGCTTCCATATCGCTGACGACATAGGCGATCGCGTACAGTACCGCGGCCAGA
>JAFUDD010000432.1 GCA_017459315.1 Clostridia bacterium
AGTAAGGAGAAACAGAGAGCTTGGACAACGAACAAGCAGCGTCTTTAGGCGCGAGTTGGCAACAAGGGCTTATAGCCAAAAGCAAACCACCCGTTTTACGGGTGGTTCGTGATTTTTCGTAAAAAATCCTGCATTTTCCTGCTTTTTACAGTTGCACGGCAGGAAATTGTCCGATATAATAAAGATGTCCCGCAGCACAGAAGTGCCAATCGGACAGAAAGGTCGTAAAACCCATGAAACGAATTCTATCCCTTCTTTTGACGGCGCTGCTGCTGTTGACGGCTCTGCCCGCCTTGGCGGACGGAGAACCGGCGGTGCAGGCCGGTGTGTATACCGGTCTCAATACCAAACTGTGTCTGTATGCCGACGGCATCGGTGTGTTCAATATAACGGATGGGGAAAACGATGTCCTCCACGGCGTGGAATGGAGCGCCGAAAAGCTCTGCATCGAAGGCACGGACGTGACGCCGACCGTGAAGGACAATACGCTGTCTTTCTCGCTTGCCGGTGTGGATTATGTCGTCGCGCTTTCGGACGAGGCCCTGCCGCTGTCGGGCGGCGCGGCGTATGCCGGGGCTTATGTCGAGGAGGAAGGCGAGCGGATCATCCTTGCCGAGAACGGCCGTGCCATGCTGATCTCCGACGAGGAATTTATCGCGGCGCGGTGGTTTGGGCTCGATGCGTTCGGCATCACCAATGATACGTATAACACGATGATCGTGGCCAACAGCTATCTCGCGCCCGCGACGCTGTCCGAGGACAACTGCCGCCTCTACAATCCGAACGGGGGCGACGAGTATTATGATCTGAAGCTCGTTACCTCCTATAACGGCGCTTCGACAGCTGTGGACAGCGACGAGCTCGAGCAGCACTACACGGTGTTCGGCACGGACTGGGTGATCGGCGATGTGCAAAACGGACAGACCGTGGCTTCGACGGACGTTGAAAATCAGATGCTGCAGTTCCTGCTCCTCAGCTCGCCGCTGGAGCTTGCGGTGGACGCCGATATGCTCGACACGATGATGGATATGTCCATCGCGGGCGGCTTCGGCAACATCGGCGTCGAATACGACGCGGACGCCACGCCGCATGTGGACTATCCGATAGCGGGCGTTATGGGGCGCTACGGCAAGGCAAGCTGCGAATATGCCGGCGTGACGCTGCACATGGATTGCGTGAGCTGGTACATGAACGGCCGGTGGTATCTGACGGCGGTGCTTTGCACCGAGACGGAATATGAAAAGGCCGCGGATCTGTTCAACGCCGCGATGCTGTCCTTCTCGACCGAAGCGCCGAGCAAGGATCGCCTCTACTATCTGCTGTCGATCAACGAGGGAGGAACGACCTTAAACGCGATCGAAACCTTCGCGGGAACGGGCGTGGACGTGCGCGACTTCTATCTGCTGCTGCACGACGACGGCACGGGCTATATGCAGTTCGGTGATTCGGACGACGCCGGCGACATTACGTGGGACGAAACCACGCTGACGGCGGAGGGCGAATCCATACCGTATACGCTGAACGGCGACCATATCGTCATTCAGATCGAAGAAGAGTCCGCCGAGTTTGCCCCGGCGGCGGAGGTCGAGGCGCTGTTGGCCGCGCAGCCCGAAACGCCCGCGCAGCCCGATACGCCCGCGCCGTCGAGCGACTGGACGAAGGCGGATCTGATCGGCACCTGGACGATGACAGGCGCGAGAGCCTATGGCCAGACGCTGACACAGGAGCAGATCGGACGCAGCATGGAGCTGACGCTGTCCGAGGACGGCTCTGCGGTTCTGACGGCGGACGGCTCGAGCAGCGAAATCGAATGGGTCTTGCAGGAGGACAACACGATTCTGCTGCAGGTGGGCGGTATCGAGCTGTATACGCTGACCTTCGACGGCGCAGAGCTGGTCCTGACCACGATGGGCGTCGATCTGGTCTTCACCAAGAACTAAGGACAGAGAACGAAGCGGGGCGGGCGACCGACCCCGCTTTTTTGCGCGAAAATGA
Source organism: Clostridia bacterium (assembly GCA_017459315.1). The sequence continues at coordinate 1,996 of JAFUDD010000432.1, forward strand.
CGCGCATGGGCTTGCGAATTGCAAAAATCGGCGTATACTGTAAGGTAAGAAAACGGGGCGACGCCCCAAGGAGGAATGTACTATGCAAACGCTTCGCCGCAATCTGCCGCTGCTGCTGCTCATCGTGTTTGAGCTTGCGGTCGGCATTCTGCTGTTTTTGAAGCCGGTCGAGTTCACGCAGGGCATTATCATTACGCTCGGCGTGCTGCTGCTTGTGATCGGCGCCATCGACCTGTTCCGCTTCCTGCGCGACAGAAAAAGTCTCGGCGTCAACGATTATTTGTCGCTGTCGCTTGCGATCCTCGCGCTGCTGTGCGGGGCGTTCCTGGCGTTCGGCTCTAAGCTCGTCATGGGACTGTTCGGCGTGCTCGCGGTGCTGTACGGCATCTTTTTGATCGTGTCCGGCCTCTTAAAGGGCAAGACGTATTTCGAGTTCCGCCGCGCGGGGTTCCCGGTGTCGGTGCTGCTGCTCGTGAATGCGATCCTGTCGGTGCTGCTGGGCGTGCTGATCGTTCTGCATCCGTTCGACAGCGTCGATGTGCTTTGGCGCTTCACCGGCGTGTCGCTGATCGTGGAGGCCATCGGCGACGCGATCTCGCTGCTGCTGGCGGCAAGACGATAAAACGGGAAAGAAAAAACGGGAGCGGTTTGAACGCCGCTCCCGCTGTATTTTTGGCCGTCAGCCCTCGCTGATCAGCTTTTCGAGGAACTTGATCGTGGAAATGTTCGTGCCGGTGATCGGCCACTTTTCGGCAAGCTCACTTAAGGACACGGTGCCGACGGGCTCATACCACGAATAGGAGGAGAAGTGCTTATAGTAGCTGCCGGAGGTGTCATACTGATGCCCGGCGCGGGCGTACATTTCATTTCGCGCAAAGGCGAGCAACTGCACAAGCGTCCAGTCCTGCGTGGCGGGGATATCCCACAGCTCGTCGTAGGTCAGCGCGGTCGAAATGCTCTTGGCCATCACGAAGCCGTCGGCGTCGAACGGGGACTTGCCCTCGTTCTCCGGGAAGATCATGCTGCCGCCGGTCAGCGTGTAGATCGTGTAGTATTTGAGATCCTCGGTCGAACGCGCCTCACTGCGCGACGAAGCCGTGCGGAGCACCACGTCGTCCGCGGTGTAGCCCGATTCGCTGTCGAGATCGTAGACATCCGCGATCAGGTATTCGGTGCCGCCGGTCGTGGAAATGTCGTAGATCACGCGGAACACGTTGCTGTGCTCGGTGTCCGCCGTGCCGACCGCAAAGTAGTTCTGATAGACCTTGCCGGATTCGAGCTGACTGCCGTAATGCAGCTCCTTCGCGTTGCGGATCGCAATGCGGACGGCGGTTTGATCGAAGCCGTACAGCGACGTAATGCCCTCGCGCCGTTCGGTATTGCGCGGGGATTCCGACGGCGCGGGCGTTTCATGCGTTTCGGGTGCCGCAGCCTGCGCATTGTCGGCAGCCGGCGCCGCGCCTGCGCGGGCGGCCATTTCGGCCTCGGTCCAGGTCCACACGGTATTTGTGATGCGGACGTGGTTTTCCTGCAGCTGCTCCATGATCGTTTTCAGCGTGCTTTGCGCCTGCAGCCGATAGACGCCGTCGCCGGTGGGCTGACAGTCGATCAAAAGGCTTGTGATCGCGGCATAGCCGCTGTGCTCGGTCGGATCCAGCGGGAGCTGGAAGCGGCACGCCTCCACCATGGCCTGCGTATCGAGCGTCGCGCGGTAGGCGTTGTTTTCGACCGAGATGCGGACGTAATCGGGCAGCGACAGCTCGGTAAAGCCGTCGGTCGGCTGCGTGGCGTTCTTGCCGATGATATCGGTCTCGGTCCACGACCATTGCGTGCCCTTCAGGACGATACCGGCCTTGCGCAGCGTGCGGCTGATCGCCGGGTCGTTCGACGAGCTGACGGTTTCAAAGTGGTAGCCCGCGTCGTCATGCGTGACATACAGGCCAAGCGAGCGCACGGTGGCGATCTCCGGATAGTCCTTCAAAAGATAATCCGGCGGGGTCAAAAGATGCTTTTCCCACAGCAGCCGGTCGGTATCGAGCGAGAACTCGAAGTGATCCCCGACGCGGGAGGTGATGACGTAATCGGACACGCGCACCTGCTCGAGGTTCGCGCCGAACAAAAAATAGGCGACGATCACGCAGGCGGCGAGCAGCGCAATCATGATGAGGCCGACCAGAATCACGGTGCGGCGCATCGAACGCTTTTCCATGGCGATCCCTCCTTACGACGCGCGCTTGCCGCACTTGGGGCAAACGCTCTGCGAGACCGGAAACGCCGTGCCGCAGAACAGGCAATGGCGCGTCTTTTCGGCCTTGGGCTTGCGGAACATCGTTTCGTCCAGCTTCGGCTCGTCCTCGTCCGCGAACAGGTCGGGCGCGGGCTCATCCTTTTCGAGCTTCAGCGCGGCGCGGGACTTTTTCTTGACGGCGGGCGTCCATTGCTCCTCATAGGTATCGACCGGCACGGTCTCCTCCTCGATGAATTGCTCGTCGTCCTCGTCGGCGGCGGCGCGGCGCGCCTTGGCGTCGTCGCGGAACGCGGCGGTCGCAAAGATGATCACGGCGGCAGACAGCAGGCATGCGATGCCGACGACGAGCGCGGGGAAGCCCGTATCGCGGAACATGCGATAGATCGAGCGACCTGCAAACGCCGGGTCGATGGTGACGGTAAACAGGGCAAACGCGCCGTAAACAAGCGTCGTCATGCCGAAGGTCGCCAAAACGGTTCGAAGGGTTTTCATAGGACACCTCATTTCTCAATTAAAGATTGTATCTCACGGAGCAGCCGGATATTCGCGCGCTCCGTTTCGCTCATGCGGGAGGACAGGTCGGGCGACATTTCCCGATACCACGGAAAGCTGTGATAATGCTCGTAGAACTCACGCTCGGTTTTCGGGTCGAACATCGTATAGTAGCGCGCGTAGATTTCCTTTCGCGCGTAGCGCAGCAGGTTTGCCAGCGAGTGGCCGTCCACCGCCGTCAGCTTCCAGATCAGCTCCTCCGGCAGCGGATCGCAGGTCGGCGACCAGTAGAACCCGTCCGCCATGCGGTAGCTTGTCGGACAGCCGGGGAAGAGCACAAACCCGTTCTGATCGAACGCGGCCTTGTCCCGGACGCGCACGCCGCCGCCGGAAAGCACGGTCGTCGTATAGCTGCCCGAGGGCGAGGGAGCCCGCTTGCACTCCGTTTCGTTCTTGCACATCTGGCTGAACACCTGCGGGTCGAAGCTCACCGTGCCGTCGGCACTCAGCTTGAGGTTCATAAGCCGGATGCGGTAGTACAGCACGACGTCGTCCAATCCCTCCACGGCGCTTTCGAGCGTGATCTTATAGCTTGCCGAGTAGATGTTACGGTAGACCTCGGCGGTTTTGCCGACCGAAAACGAGACCTGTATCTTATCAGCCTTAATGCCTGAATAGTCCGTACTGCCCGCGGCAAGCCCCTTGCAGACATCATCGCGCTCTTTTTGCACGCGCTCGCAGACGGCGCGGAGGTTATAGCCGTTGCCCTCGGCGTCCACCAATGCGGTCAAAAAGCCCGTTTCATACGGCTCGGGCGAGGGCGTCGGAACGGCGGGCACAGGCGACGGCGTCGGGGAGGCGCTTTCGGACAGAACGCCCTTCAGCTGCTGTTCCCACGAAAGCGGCGCGAGCACGATGCCCGCCCGTTCGAGCGTTTCGGTATCGGCCGAGACCGAGACGCGCATAGTATCTTCTTCATCGCCGGCCGCAAGGGCAAGCTCGATTTCGGCAATCGCCCGCACCTCCGGGAGAAGCTCAAACGCATGTGGGTCGCTTTCGGACGAGGGCAGGTGCAGGTCATGCAGGATCGCTTCGGCGTCGAGCCGCGCGGTCGGTTCGCCGCTCGGACTGCGGCCCAGATCGACATAACCGCGCAGATCGAGCACGTCCGGCTTGCGGCAGCGGAAAAACAGGAGGATCGCAAGCGCCGACAGCAGCACGACCGTGCCGATGCCGGCAAGGATCACCCATCCCCGATGCTGCTGTTTCAACCCGTTCTCCATACTTCCTGCCTTCATTATAACAGACCTATGCGAAAATTGTGCGTCCAAAATGCAAAATCTTCATTAACTTATTGAAAAACAGGCGGCGGATGCCGTCGAATACGCCTGCTGTATGCGGGCGGTATGCAAAATCGTCGGCGGCGCACAGCGTGCGAAAACCGCATCCGATCCGGACAAAACAGGCAATGTTATTGCTCTGCCGGACAATTGTGCACGCGAAACGGACAAACAATCCGAAAACCGTTCTCTTGTCCGCCCATAGCGGATAAAACGGCAAAATGAATAAAAAGATGTATAAAATAGGATTTTTATACATAATTGATGTAAATTCAAAGCAAAAAAACATCAAAACGGCTTGCAATTAAAGGGAAACTTGCTATTATATAATCTATATTCTCCCATGGAACCGTTTCGGGTTGCGAACGGGGAGAAAAAGCAAAGCATATACCGGTCGATCCGGCCGATATAGAATACGAAAGGTATTTATACATTCGTATCAATACATCAAAAACACAGGAGGAAACAAACATGAAGAAACTGATGGCAATGCTTCTCGCACTGGTCATGGTTTTTGCAGCGGTTGCCTGCACGAGCACGCCGTCCACGACGACGCCGGCTTCCGACAACAACGCATCCAACAATGCGCCCGCTGCGAACAATGCGCCCGCTGCGAATGATGCGCCCGCCGCGACAGAGACCGCTGCGCCCGACACCTATTCGATGATCGACGGTTTCGACGTAACCACGCTGGACTATGTTTACAACAACAAGTCCTCCAACGGCGACTACACCTCGAACTTCATCGAAGGCCTGCTCACGCAGGACAGCCACGGCAAGCTCGTTCCCGGTATGGCGAAGGAATGGAGCGCCAACGAAGACGGTTCCGAGTGGACGTTCATCATTCGTGACGACGCTACCTGGTCCACCAGCTCCGGCGAAGTCTATGACAACGTTAAGGCGGAGGACTTCGTGACCGGCATGCAGCATGCGGTTGAGACCAAGTCCGAGACCCTCACGCTCGTTCTTGACCTGATCGTCGGTCTCCGCGCGTATCAGGAAGGCACCGGCACTTGGGATGATGTCGGCATCAAGGTTGACGGCAACAAGCTGACCTACAAGCTGACCGGTCCGTGCGGCTATTTCGATGGTATGACCACCTACTCGATCCTCTGGCCGATCAACGCCGAGTTCCTCGAGTCCAAGGGTGAGGACTTCGGTGCAGTTGCGCCCGATTCCATCCTCTACAACGGCTGCTACATCCTGTCCTCTATCGTTCCGGCGCAGGAAGTTCGCTTCGATGCCAACCCGAACTACTATGACAAGGACAACGTATTTGTCAAGCACGTCGTCGTTACCTACACCAACGGTGAAGATCCCGCGCAGAACTTCAACATGTTCGTGAACGGCGAAGTCACCTCCACCACGATCAACTCCTCTCTGCCGGATGTCGTTGCTAAGGCTGACGAGCTTTACAAGGATAATCAGTACAAGAGCCTGACGACCGCTACCTCTTACTGGGGCGCTTTCAACTGGGATCGTCGTTCCTATGCTCTGTACAACAACCCGTCCGTTTCCACGACTTCCAAGGAGACCGACGAGCAGAAGGCCGATACCAAGGCTGCGATTCTGAACGCGAACTTCCGTCGTGCGATCTATGCCGCTTACTCCGCGCATGCCGTGCAGGCAATCACCCGCGGTGAAGAGAGAGCGGACGATGCAATCCGTAACACCCTCGTTCCGTACACCTTTGCTACCACGTCCGACGGCCGTTCCTACGGCTCGATCATGACCAAGTATGCTGAGGAGCTCGTTCCCGAATACAAGGGCATCAACCTGAACGACGGTCAGGATGGCTGGTACAATCCGGAACTCGCCAAGACGTTCATGGCTAAGGCTGTTGAAGAACTCGGCGACACCGTGACCTGGCCGATCCACCTGGATGTCCCGGTACAGGCTTCCAACGAGAACAACAAGAACCAGCAGCTCGCAATGGCGAAGTCCATTGAGGACGCTCTCGGCGAGTATGTCAAGATCGACATTCAGTACATCGAGGGCGAGCGCAGCGCATACCTGTCTTCGTTCTACACTGTTCCGGACGGCGTGTCCAACTCTGTTGACCTCGTCTTCGGCGCAGGCTGGGGCCCGGACTACGGCGATCCGCTGACCTACATCCACTGCTTCGATATGAGAGACGGCGACATGCTGAACTACTCCGGCGTCAACACCGTTGCACAGGGCCAGGATGAGGAAGCAACTGCTGCTCTGAAGGCTCTGGGCCTCGAAGAGATCCAGGCGATCGTTGACAAGGCGACCGTTGCGACCGGCGACGAGCGTATCGACCTGTTCGCGCAGGCAGAAGCAATGCTGCTCGCAAACGGCATTCTCCGCCCGTATTCGACCTCCGGCGCGAGCCTCTTGGTCAGCAAGGTGAAGCCGTTCACCGC
>JAFUDD010000433.1 GCA_017459315.1 Clostridia bacterium
CGAGATATACCGTAATGTTCATGGGAACCTCCCCTATTTCGATGCGGACAGCATAACACAATTCCCTTGCATCGCGCAAGGGAATTGTACGTTTATTTGGATTTTGCCGCTTACAGCATCGCCGAGCCGCCGGTCACGATCCACGCGGCAAGGCTTGCAACCGTCATCGCGCCGACCCATACGCTGCCGGTGCGCCGGTAGATATACGTGCAAAGCACGCTGAACGCAATGACCTGCGGCACGAACAGGATCAGCAGCGACATGAACGGGCCGCCGAACGTCGAACCGAACAGCACGTCCGCGCCGGGGCCGATGCCCGCAAAGAACGGAATGTACTCGATCAGCACGATGATCAGGATACCGCCGACCATCAGCAGGGCGTTCCGCCACCAGTTGCCCCAAAAGCCCTTCGCGCCCTTTTGGTAGGTCGCCTCGGTGCGCATCGATGCCATGATCTTGGAATTGTTCAGAATGAAGAACAGCGCGAACACCGGGATATACACGAAGAACTGACCGAGCCGCGCCCAAGTGAACGTCTTGAAGAACGGCCAGATGAACCGCAGATCAAGCCCGTTGAACAGCCCGCAGACCGCTACGACAAGGTACAGCCCCGCAAGCATGCACAGCACCAGCACCGCCGAGCGGAACAGCGAACCCCATGCGATCTTGTTTGGATTTGCCGCGTCGCCGAGTCCCATGCCGTAGAACCCGTCGTAGGTTCCTTTCTTCTTCGCGCCGCGTGCGCCGATCCAGCCGGTGAGCAGCATGACAAGGATCAGCAGCAGATACCATCCGATGAACCCGTTGCCGACGGTCATGCGGAACACGCCCTCCGGCAGCGGCAGCAGCGCGTGGCCGAGCTGCGTCATAAACGGATAGGTGAAGCCCGCAATCAGCATCGTAATGATCGCGCCGCGCCACCACGCCTTCTTCGGCTTAATGCCGGCTTTCGGCGGCAGCGGCTGCACGATGGCCGCAAAGAACGGGATCGTCAGCAGCAGCTCCATCCACGGCAGCAGCGCCGCGACCGCGCAAAGCATGGCAACAAGCACAAGCCGCTCCTTCCACATGGCGATCTGCTGCGTGGTCGGGATCGGATTGGTATAGCCCATGGCGGAGGCGAACCAGTCGAGCGCCACCGCAAGCCCGTGCGCGTGGTGCGTCGTGAGGCGGTGGTTCGTGTAAAGGAGCTCCATCCGCCGCGCGGAGCCGTCTGCAAAGCTGCCGAACGTCGTGTTCCACGCCGCGTTTTCGACGCTTGTGTTCAAAAACTCTGCGCGAAGCGGCGTATGCAGCAGCTTGTCGTCCACGTTGCGGTCATAATCGCGGAAGTAGCTGAATTCGTCCCACTTCGCCTGCAGCAAAAGGACGTTGTTGAAATGGATTGCGTTCGCGTCATACGCGTCCTTGGTGAACAGCTCGCCGCATTGCAGCACGGTCGCCTTCGGTTCGATATCGGTGCCGCTGTACGCCGCCGCGACCGACCAGCTCGACCATGTGCCCATCGAGTGTCCCGAAAGACCGAGCCGCGTCGGATCGACGGTCGGCAGGCTCGCAAGGTACGCATACCCCGCAATGCCGCCGCAGGAGCTGTCGGTAATCTCGTTGCCGAGCCCGTCCTTGGTATAGCGGTCGTCGAAAAAGCTGAGGTTCGAGAAGTTCATCAGCAGGCGGTAGCGCACGGTGCCGTTCACCTCGACGAACGTACCGTCCTCCTTGCTGTCCTCGCCGAAATTGACTTTGACGCGCTGATTCACATAGCCGCGTTCCTTCAAGCCCGGTTCGGTGTAGCCGTGCCCGTATTCGTCCAGCGACAGCACGACGACGCCCCGGCGCGCCAGCTCAACGGCATACGCGGCGCAGGTCTCGCGGTCGTTCTGATAGCCGTGCAGCAGCAGGACGCCCGGCGCGTTCGCCGCCCCCTTTGGCGTATACAGCTTATAGGCAAGGTCGCCGCGCTCGGTCTCGATCATGCCCTGCGTAATCTCGATGGCGCCGCCTGCCGTCTGGATCGCGTTCGCCCCGATCATGCAGACCAATATCACCGCCAGCAGCACGCACAGGATCACCGCCCACTTGGTTCGCACTTTGCGCATGAAATCTCCCCCCTTTTCTCCTTCTTGGATTATATACAGAATAGCACAAACCCCTTGCCGAGCGCAAGATGTTTGTATAGAAAATGTAAATTTATAATAAGATTTTAAGAATCACAAAGCGCCGTCAGTCGTTCTTATGCGCCTCGCGCCATGCCTTGATCTGTTCCAATCGTTCCTTGAACCGCGTTTCGAGACCCTGTTCGGTCGGACGGTAGTATTCGCGGCCCTTGAGCGAATCCGGCAGGCATTGCATATTGGCGATCTTATCCTTGGTATCGTGCGCGTATTGATAGCCCTTGCCGTAGCCGAGGTCCTTCATCAGCTTGGTCGGCGCGTTGCGGATCACAAGCGGCACCGGCTCGGCGAGCATCTTCACCGCATCGTCCCGCGCGGCCATGTAGGCGACCTCCATCGCGTTCGACTTCGGCGCAAGAGAAAGGTACGTGACCGCCTGCGTCAGATGCACCGTACATTCGGGCATCCCGATAAAGTGACACGCCTGATACGCCGCTACGCAAAGCTCCAGCGCCCTCGGATCGGCCAGACCGACATCCTCGCTTGCAAACCGCACGACGCGTCGTGCGATATACAGCGGGTCCTCGCCGGCTTCGAGCATCCGCGCGAGCCAGTAGATCGCGGCGTCCGGATCGGAATTGCGCATGGACTTGTGCAGCGCGGAGATCAGATTATAATGCTCCTCGCCGCCCTTGTCGTACAGCAGCGATTTTTTGGAGATGCATTGCTCGACGGTTTCCTGCGTCACGGTGATACGGTCGCCGTCCATGTCGCCGTTCAAAACGACCATTTCAAGCGTGGACAGCGCGGTTCTCGCATCGCCGTTCGCAAAGCCCGCGATGGTTTCGAGAATCTCCTTCGGGCAGTCCACCGCAAGGTTCCCGAACCCGCGCGGATCGGTGAGCGCGCGCGAAAGCAGCCCCGCAAGGTCGTCGCTCGACAGCGCCTGCAGCACGAACACCTTGCAGCGGGAAAGAAGCGCGCCGTTGACCTCGAAGGAGGGGTTTTCGGTCGTCGCACCGATCAGGATGATGCTGCCCTTTTCCACGAACGGCAGAAACGCGTCCTGCTGTGCTTTGTTGAAGCGGTGGATCTCATCGACAAACAAAATCGTCTTTTCCCCGAAGCGCAGATTGTCCTCGGCCTGCTGCATAACCTGCTTGATCTCTTTGATACCGCTCGTAACCGCGGAAAAGTCGATGAACCGCGCCTTGGTCGAATTTGCAATGATCCGCGCCAGCGTCGTTTTGCCGACGCCCGGCGGGCCCCAGAAAATCATCGACGAAATGCGGTCGGCCTCGATCAGCCGCCGCAAAATCTTCCCTTCCCCGATCAGGTGGCGCTGCCCCACGAACTCTTCGAGCGTGTTGGGTCTAAGCCGCGCCGCCAGGGGGCGGGAGGTATCGGTTTCAAAAAACGTTCTCTGCTCCATATCACATTTCGTTCCGTTTCCGCTGCAGGCTGACAAGCGTCGCATAGTGCCCCGCGATCTTCAGCGTCTCGCACACGCCCGCAAGCTCGTCGAGCATCGCGCGGCCGTTTTCGGCGGTCTCGTCGCCCTCTGCCTCGACGTAAAAGTAATACTGCCAGTCCCGCATGCGCACCGGGCGGCTCCGCAGCACCTTCATATTAAAGCCGTGATCCGCGATCACGTTGATCGCCTTTGCAAGCGCACCGGCCACGTCGTTGACCGTGAACAGCAAAAGAAACTTGCCCTCGTCGGTCTTGGGCTGCGTTTCGATGCGCGAGAACACCGCAAACTTTGTCGTGTTCGCGCTGCTTTCGTTGATGTCGTGGTCGAGAATATCGAGCCCGTAGACCTCCGCCGTCTCCGCGCTGGCAATGGCCGCCGTGCTCGGATCGCCGGCCTTGGCCACGTCCTTGGCCGCCACCGCCGTGTTCACCGCCGTTTCGGTTTCCCAGCCGTGCAGCCGGATATAGTCGGCGCATTGCGCAAGCGCCTGCGGATGACTGACGACTTTTTTCACGTCCGAAAGCCTTGCGCCGCGCACGCCCAAAAGATTCTGCGCGACCGGCAGGGCATAAAGCCCGTTGACGAAAAGATCGCCCTCGAACATCAGATCCATGACCTGCCCGACGACGCCCGCATAGCTGTTCTCGACCGGCAGCACCGCACATTCACACTCGCCGTTCTGCACGGCGGCGTAGGCCGAAGCAAAGTCCGGATACCCGACTGCGAGCGCGTCGGGAAAGATGCGCCGCACCGCAATGTTTGCAAACGCTCCGATTACGCCGCTGTACGCCACGCGCATCCCCTCGGACAGCACCTGCTGATACCGCTTGGAAACGTCCATCACGTCCTGCAGAAACATCGAATAAAAGACGCGCGTTTCGTCGTCGCCGTAGCGCGCCGCGCCCCTTTGCAGCACGGCCTTTTCGCGCTCGGCGTCATAGATCGGCAAGCCGTGCTCGCGCTTGTACGCCGCCACGTCGGCCACCGCCGCCATGCGCTCGGCAAACAGCGCCGCCATTTTAGCATCGACGGCGTTGATCGTTTCCCTTGCCTGTTCGAGTTGATTTTTCCGGTTTTCCATGCGGTCTGTTTCCTGTTGTGTGTATTTCGGCGTTTTCGGCCGCCGTTTGCCAATTCAAATTATAACGGACTTTGCGCGTTTGACAAGCCCTTTTTTGTCGGGCCGATCCGCTATACGACGCTCTTGTAAAACCGGACGGTAAAGCGCGCGCCGCCGTCGGGCAGATTGGCGGCGGTGATCGTCGCGCTCTGCGCCGCAAGCACCTCGCGTGTGAACGCAAGGCCGATGCCGATGCTGTCGGGCGTCGCGTTTTTGCCCTTATAGTAGCGTTCAAAGATATGTCCGAGATCGGCGGGGTCGAAGCCCTCGCCGGTGTCGGTCAGCACAAGCTCGGTATAGAGCGGCGTTTCGACGGCCTCGATGCGCACGGCGCCGCCCGCGGGCGTGTGCTCCATTGCGTTTTTCAGCAGGTTCCCGATGGCCTCGGTCGTCCATGCGGCGTCGCAGGTCACGGACGCGTCATGGGCGTCCAGCGCAAGCGTCACGCCCTTCAGCTCCATCGGGATCGCAAACGGCTCGGCGGCACGCGCAAGCAGCGTCTGTACAGCCATTTTCTGCGGGGCGAACCGCGCGGTTCCGGCGTCGATCTTCGAGAGCTTCAGCAGCGTTTCGACGAGCCAGCGGATACGTTCGGTCTGCCGCAGCAGGCCGCGCGTCAGCTCCACGCGCCGCGCCTCGGACAGATCCGTTTCCCGCAGCATCGCAAGACCGAGGTTGATCGAGGTCAGCGGCGTCCGGATCTGGTGGAAGATATCCGCAATCGCATCGGTCAGCATCACCTTATCCGCCGCAAGGCGGTCGGTCTGTTCCATCAGACGCACGGTCATCTTTTGGATCTCGCTGGACAGGATCGAAAGCTCGCCCTCGTTGCTGCCGGTAATCAGGACGCGCTCCTCGTCGTGCAGAATCCGGTCGAGCCGGTGCGACAGCGCGGCGATGGCGGCATAGCGCCGGTAGGTAAACCACAGGTGCAGCGCGACAAGCGATCCGCCGCTGCCGAGGGCGATCCAACCCGCCGCATGGGGAAAGACGAAGCACAGCGCCGCCCCGAGCGCCGCAAGGCCGACGCCCAGCAGCAGCTCCTTTAGAAATTCGCGGTTCCGAAGCAGCTTCATATCAGTCCACCCGGTAGCCGAGCCCGCGCACGGTCTTGATCAGCGTCGGGTTTTGCGGATCGTCCTCCAGCTTTTCCCGCAGCCGCTTGATATACACGGTCAGCGTATTGTCGTTGACAAAATCGCCGCCCGCGTCCCAGATATCCTCCAACAGCCTTTGGCGCGGCAGAAGCCGTCCCCGATTGTTCAGCAGCGTCGTCAACAGCCGGTATTCGAGCGACGACAGCGCGACCGGCACGCCGTCCCTGCGAACCGTGCCGCTGTCGAGATCGACGCTGACACGGCCGAGCGTCATGCTGCTGTCGCGTCCCGCGCGGCGCAGCACGCTCTTGATGCGCGATAAAAGCTCCCGCGGCCGGAACGGTTTGGCAATGTAATCGTCCGCGCCCATGTCCAAGCCCTCGACGACGCTGTTTTCATCGCCGGACGCGGTCAGAAAGATCACGGGCAGCCCGCGCCGCTTGGCTTCGCGGCAGACGCCGTAGCCGGTGCCGCTTTGCAGCGAGATATCGAGCAGCACCAAATCCGGCTGTGCATTGAGCAGCGCAACGGCGCCCGCCTCGTCCGGGGCGTGCAAGACCTCGTACCCCTCGGCACGCAGGTATTCGCCGAGCATCCAGACAATCGACGCGTCGTCCTCTGCCAGTAAGATCCGCTGCATGGGTGTTCCTCCCGTATTGTTGCAATGTCCCCTTCTTCCCGCAGGGGGAAAAGGGGACGAAAAGATGAGTTGACCGACATTGCGCGGCTGCAGCGCCTGTTTTTTATGCGCCGCTTCCGTTCGCCGCAAGGCTATTATATCCGATCTCCGGACAGGAAGCAAGAAAAAAGGCTTTTATACTGCTTTCCACCGGAACACCTGCGCTTCGTACGGGCGTAGCGTACCGGGCATCGGCGCATCATAGTTGCCAAGCAAACCTTCCGCACCGTCCGCTTCGTACCCTTTCGGCAGGCGGAACGATTGCGGGCGCTCGGAAAATGAAATCATCACAAGGATGCGCTCGCCGTTATACGTGCGCGCATAGACATAGCGGCGGCCGGAAAGCCGGTCGTATTCGCGGTAGTCGCCAAACAGCAGCGTATCGCTCGATTTGCGCAGCGCAAGGCAGCGGCGGTAGAAGTTCAGGATGCTGTTCGGATCCTTTTCCTCGGCCTCGGCGTTGATCGAGGTATAGTTCGGGTTGACGTGGAACCACGGCGTGCCGGTTGTAAAGCCCGCATTCGGTTCGGCGCTCCATTGCATCGGCGTGCGGGCGGAGTCGCGGCTCGAAACGTGGATGCGGTGCAGCCGCCACGCCTCGGGGCGCTTGGTAAAGAACGAATGGTACATATTGATCGACGCCACGTCGATATACTTGTCAATGGAATCCAGCTCGATGTTCGTCATGCCGAGCTCCTGTCCCTGATAGACGAACGGCGTCCCCTGCTGAAACAGGTAGCTTGCCGCAAGCGCCGTCGCGGATTCGCGGTAGAATTTTGCGCTGCCGTAGCGGCTCACCACGCGCGGATGGTCGTGGTTTTCGAGGTACAGCGCGTTCCATGCCTTGCCCGCCAGCGCATACTGCCATCGCGTAAACGCGCGCTTCAGCTTGCGAAGCGAAAAGCGGTGATGGAGGTATTCGGTGAGGAAGCAGTCCGCCATCATCGTATCGAACTGGATCATCATATCGAGCACGCGGTTTTCGCCGGTCAGATAGCGCAGCGCCGTTTTCACGGGCGTCATCGGCGCTTCCCCGATCTGCACCGCGCCGTATGCCTTGGCGACCGCGCGGAACTCGGTCAGGTACGGCACAAGGTTCGGGCCGTCCTTATAGTAGGGCAGACCGTTGACGGCGGGCAGAAACGGGATGCCGTCGGGCAGCTTTTCGTGCTTGGAGATATAGGTGATCACATCCTCGCGGAAGCCGTCCACGCCCATGTCGAGCCAAAAGCGCATAATGCTTTTGACTTCCTCGCGCACCTTCGGGTTATCCATGTTCAGATCCGGCTGCTTTTTGGCAAAGACGTGCAGATAGTATTGCTGCCGTTCCTCGCCGTATTCCCACGCGAGCCCCTCAAACTGGCTGAACCAGTTGTTCGGCGGGCGGCGCCCCTTTTTGCCCCACTTCGGGTCGCGCCAGATGTAATAATCGCTGTACGGGTTGTCCTTCCCCTTGCGGCTCTCCAAAAACCACGGATGCTCGTCCGAGGTGTGGTTCACGACCAGATCGAGGATCACCTTCAGCCCGAGCGCGTGCGCCCTGTCCAGCACCTTTTTGAACTGGTCGAGCGTGCCGTAATCGGGATGGATATTGCGGTAGTCGGAAATATCGTAGCAGTAGTCCGCGTTCGGCGACGGATAGATCGGGCTGAACCAAATGCCGTCCACGCCGAGGCTTTTGATGTAATCGAGCTTATCGTATACGCCGTACAGATCGCCGATGCCGTCTCCGTTGCCGTCGGCAAAGCTCCGAATCCAGATCTGATACAGCGACAGCCGCCGAAAATCGAATTGTTCCATATTGTTCCCCTTGCTTTGCAGCGATATTTTTATTTCTTCCTGGCGTTCAATTCCCGTTCAAGCTCCTCGGCAAACCTGGCGAACCGCTGTTCGAGCGCGGAGCTGTTCTCCTGGAAGTTCTCCATCATGCCCACGGCGGTGTCCTTGAAATCGTTGAACAGCTCCCTGCGGATGCGGCGGTGCCGTGCCTGCTCCTCCATCGTCCGCGCAGTCAGCGTGACAAGATAATCCGTCGGCAGCTTCTTCTTTTGCAGCGCGCCGGAACGCTTCTTTTCCAGTATCTCGCCATAGCCGCGGTACGCCTCGCCGACGCAGTCCCGCCACGAAAGATACAGCTCGTCCATCGCGTGCTGCCCCATTTTCTTTAAGCGCGCGGGATCGTCCAAAACACGGTCCAGCAGCGCCGCCATCGCGTCCGCCGTTTCGGGGATGATAAACCCGTTGCGGCCGTCGGTGATGCCCTCGGCAGCGCAGGAGTTTTCGATCAGTACGCACGCCAGTCCGCACGCCGCGGCCTCGCGCACGACAAGCCCGTTCGTGTCGAATGTGGAGGGGAACAGGAACAGGTCGGCGCGCGTGTTCCAGGCGCGGAGCACGTCGCGGTCGTAGATCGGGCCGACAAAAATGCACTTACCGGGCGTCGCATCGTCCGTCAGGCCAAGTTCGGCCGCCTTCTGCTCGAGCATGTCCCGATCCGGCCCCTTGCCGATAAACACCATGCGAAAATCTCGGCCCGCGTCCGACAGCTTTTTCAGCGCGTCGAGGATCAGCGGCAGCCCCTTATAGGTGATCATGCGCCCGACGAACAGCAGCACCGGCACGCCGTCCGGCAGGTCATATCCCGCCGTGGCTTTTTGTACGCCCTCGGGATCAACGCGTCCCTTCGGGAAATCGACGCCGTTGTTCATCACGCGGTATTCGCCGGTAAAGCCGAGCGCCTTCAGGCTTTCACCCGCCCCGCGCGAGACGGTCCAGACCTCGTCGCACGCTTCGATATTGCCGACCATCGCACGGATGCTTTCGTCCGCCATCGGCTTCAGCTTCATATAGCGCCGGATGTCGATATCGTATTTCGTATGATAGGTAAACACGATCGGCGCGCCGGTTTCCTCCCGCAAAAGCCTTGCAATGATCGTTGCGGAAGCAGGGCAATGCGAATGGATCACATCGGGCGCGAACGCCGCCAGCTCCGACACCGCCTTGCCGTCGAACGGGTTGCCCGCGCGGTAGCCGTTTGTGACCGCCGCCGTGTCAAGGCTCGGATAGGCCACGACCGGATAGGCGTACTTTGTATAGTCCGCATCCGGGTACTTCGGCGTGCCGACGATCACCTTGGCGTCGAAATCCTTTTGCAGGTAGTCCGCATAATTCATCATCACGTTCACAACGCCGTCGATCACGGGAGGGAACGAATCGTTCAGTAAGCAAACGTTCATAGCATTACCTCTCTGTATATTTCCGGAAGAACGCACATTCGTCGTCGTTGCATTGCACGCCTGTCGGGTTCTTCACATTGACATGAAAGACGTGCGGTGGCTTGTTCGCTTCGTCGCCGTAGATATGCAGCTCGGCGGTGACGCCCTTCGATTGCAGAAAATCATACATCGGTTCGGCATAGGGCAGACACATATCCCCGGTCGCGCTCATCACAAAGGCGGGCGGGAAGTCCGCCGTGATGTAGGGGAAGATATCGAGCTGCGACCTTTGGCTTTCGTCCGCGAGATAGTAGGCTAAAATCCCGTCCATCCCGGACTGATCGTAGACGCCGCAGTTCAGCGCCGTCGCGCGGAGCGTAAAATCCGGGATCGAAAGGCCGAGAAGCGCAGCGTATGCGGGGTTCGTGACCGCCGTGGTATACTGCGCATTCAGCTGCGCGCCCGCGCTGTCGCCCACGAAGAAGATATTGTTCGTGTCGATATGGTATTCGTCCGCGTGCGCCGATACAAAGCGCATCACGCTGTTCGTGTCCTCAATCGCCGCCGGATAGCGGTTTTCGGGCGCGAGGCGATAGGAGAAATTCACGACCGTGTACCCGTGCTCGGCAAGCTGCATCCCGTAATACTGATAGATCTCCTTGGAGCCGTAGGTCCACCCGCCGCCATGGATGCTTACGATGGTCGGCAGCTTTTCGGTCGTGCCCTTGGGATAATAGATATCGAGCACCTGCAGCCTGTCCTCGCCGTAGCGAATGTTGTCCACGCGCGTAACATCCTCCGGCGACTGCAAACCGAGATCACGGAAAAAGTCCGAGATCCCGAATAGGATCCTTGTCCAGCGGTACGACGGCAGCTTCATCAAAATCACCCCCACGATCAGCAGTACAGCGACCGCCGCGAGCGCGACGATCCATCCCTTTTTTCGCTTTGTTTGCATAGCGCCTCCGATAAAACCCGGCCGGGTACGTTTTCGCTTCTATTATACGCTTTGTGCCTGCCGTGCGCAAGACAAAATGCACCGCGCTTCGGCAGGGAATCCCTTGCACTTAACGGTTTTGCATGGTAAACTGTACGTAAAAGGAACCGCACACGGAGGGGAATGTGCATGGAGTGGGAACGGGAGTATTGCGCGATCCTGCATGAGGAGCTGCGTCCGGCGATGGGCTGTACCGAGCCGATTGCGCTCGCCTACGCGGCGGCAAGGGCGCGGGCGGTGCTGGGACGGCTGCCGGAACGCGTTCGTGTCGAGGTATCCGGCAATATTCTCAAAAATGTCAAAAGCGTCGTCGTGCCGCACACCGGCGGCCTGCGGGGGATCGCGGCGGCCGTCGCCGCGGGCATTGTCGCCGGGGACGAGACAAAGGAGCTCGAGGCGCTGTCCTGCGTGACCGAAGAACAGATCGTCGCCCTTCGCGCGTATGCCACCGCCACGCCGATCGAGGTGGAGCATATCGAGACGCCGCACATCTTCGATATGCGCGTGACCGTATTCGCGGGCGCGGAAACCGCGACGGCGCGGATCGCGGATCATCACACGAACATCATCTGTCTGGCAAAGAACGGCACGGTGCTGCTCGACCGGCCGTGCGTCAAGCGTGACGACGGCCTTGTGGACCGGTCGTGTCTCACGATCGAGCGCATCGTGCGCTATGCCGACGAGGCCGACCTTTCGACGGTCGCGGACGTGCTGGAGCAGCAGATCGCCTGCAACATGGCGATTGCAAGGGAGGGGCTTTTGCACGACTACGGCGCCAATATCGGCAAAACGCTGCTCAAGGGGCACGAAACCGATCCGGCCTACCGGATGCGGGCGTATGCCGCCGCGGCAAGCGACGCGCGTATGAACGGCTGCGAGCTGCCCGTGGTGATCAATTCCGGCAGCGGCAACCAGGGCATCACCGCGTCGGTGCCGGTCATCGTCTGCGCCGAGGACAGGGGCGTTCCGCATGAAACGCTGCTGCGGGCGCTGCTTGTATCAAACCTTGTCACGACGCACCTCAAAACCGGGATCGGGCGGCTTTCGGCCTACTGCGGCGTCGTCAGCGCGGGCTGCGGCGCGGCGGCGGGGCTGTGCTACCTCATGGGCGGGCGGTATGATGAGATCGCGCACACGGTCGTCAATGCGGTTGCAATGGATTCCGGTATCATCTGCGACGGCGCAAAGGCCAGCTGCGCCGCCAAAATCGCCTCCGCCGTGGATGCGGGGCTTTTGGGCCTTGCGATGTACCGAAACGGCAACCAGTTTTTCGGCGGCGACGGCATCGTGAAAAAGGGCGTCGAGAATACCATCGACAGTGTCGGCCGTCTTGCCCGCGTCGGCATGGAGCAGACGGATAAGGAAATCATCAAGCTGATGCTGGAAACGTAAGCACAGGTGAACAGCGCCGGGCTCTGCCCCAGCTTTTTTGCTGTCCCGCGTCACTTGACGGCGTCGCCGCCGGTGCGGTATAATAACGAAAAATCGACCGCTTCGGCGGTCTTTTCGGAGAAATCGCATGGAACACAAATCCATTCCCGACAACATCGAGATCCGCGGCGCGCGGGTGCATAACCTTAAGAATCTGGACGTGGACATCCCGCTGCATGAGATTGTCGGCATCGCGGGCGTTTCCGGCTCCGGCAAATCCTCTCTCGCGCTCGGCGTGCTGTATGCCGAGGGGTCGCGGCGGTACCTTGAATCGCTGTCCACCTATACACGGCGGCGCATGACGCAGGCGGCCAAGGCGCAGGTGGACGACGTGCGCTACGTTCCCGCGGCGCTCGCGCTGCATCAGCGCCCCGGCGTGCCGGGCATCCGCAGCACGTTCGGCACGATGACCGAGCTTCTGAACAGCCTGCGTCTGCTCTTTTCGCGCTGCGCGCATTATCGCTGCCCGAACGGACATACCGTGCCGCCGACGCTCGATTTCGCCGCCGAAAAGGAGGTGCGCTGTCCGGTCTGCGACGCGGTCGTGCCGGTGATCGGCGCGGAGGAAATGGCGTTCAACAGCGCCGGCGCGTGCCCGACCTGCGGCGGCACCGGCTCGGTGCGAACGGTCGATATGGCAACGCTTGTCCCGGATGAAAGCCTCACGATCGACGGCGGCGCCGTCGCGCCATGGAACAGCCTGATGTGGTCGCTGATGACCGACGTTTGCCGCGCCATGGGCGTGCGGACCGACGTGCCGTTTGCCGAGCTGACCGACGCGGAAAAGGAGATCGTCTATCACGGCCCGAAGGTGAAAAAGCACATCTTTTATAAGGCGAAGGGCGCGGACAGCGTCAGCGCCGGCGAGATGGATTTCACCTATTACAGCGCGACCGAAACCGTGCTGAACGCCCTGCACAAGGTCAAGGACGAAAAGGGCATGAAGCGCGTGGAAAAGTTTTTGAAGGAGGACGTCTGTCCGGACTGCGGCGGCACCCGCCTTGCTGCCCGCTGCCGCGCGCTGAAAATCGCGGGCGTGTCGCTCGATGCCGTCTGCACGCTTCCGCTGCACGAGCTGATCGACTGGGTCAAGGCCGTGCCGAATACCCTGCCCGAACCGATGCGGCCGATGGCGGTCAATATCGGCGAAGCGTTTTTGCACACCGCCAAAAGGCTTGTCGATCTCGGCCTCGATTATCTGTCGCTCGACCGCGCGGCGGCAACGCTTTCGACCGGAGAGCGGCAGCGGACGCAGCTTGCCCGCGCCGTGCGCAACCGCACGACCGGCGTGCTGTATGTGCTCGACGAGCCGTCCATCGGCCTGCATCCGGCGAATCTCGAAGGACTGACCGGCGTGATGGACGACCTTGTGGCCGACGGCAATTCGGTCGTGCTCGTCGATCACGATACGCAGGTGCTTGCGCACGCGGACCATTTGATCGAGCTCGGCCCCGAAGCCGGGGCGGGCGGCGGCCGTGTTGTCGCTGAGGGCACGGTCAAGGCGCTCACCGAAAACCCCGCGTCGCTGATCGGGCCGTTTCTGCGGCCGGACGCCGCGGCGCTGCCGCCAAAATCGGTTGAAAGAGAACGCCTGTTCGAGCTTGGCATGATCCGCATGCAGACGGCGGCGATCCATACGGTACAGCCGCTTTCCGTGCGTTTTCCCAAAGGACGCCTGTCGGTCGTGACCGGCGTTTCCGGCTCCGGCAAAACGACAATGGTGCTCGAAAGCCTGATCCCCGGCCTTTCAGCAAAGCTCGCCGGGGCGAAGCTGCCTGCGCACGTCCTTTCGGTCGAAGCCGAGGGCATCGAGACGGTCAAGCTGATCGACGCAACGCCGATCGGGATCAACGTGCGCTCGACGGTCGCCACCTACGCGAACGTCCACGACGAGCTGCGAAAGGTCTACGCCAAGACGAAGGACGCCAAGGCAAGGGGCTTTTCGGCAAGCGATTTTTCCTACAACACCGGGCGGCTCCGCTGCCCGACCTGCGACGGTACCGGCACGATCAGCCTCGATGTGCAGTTTTTGCCCGACGTGGACGTGCCGTGTCCGGACTGCGGCGGCTCCCGCTATCAAAAGGACGCCTATGCGGTGCGCCGCCCCAAAAAGGACGGCACGGCGGTCTCGCTGCCTGCCTTGATGGCGGCAAGCGTGGATGAAGCCATGCAGATTTGTGACGACCTGCCCGCGGTCAAGAGCCGCCTTGCCGTGCTGCATGAGCTCGGCCTCGGTTATCTCACGCTCGGCGAGGAAACGCCGAGCCTGTCCGGCGGCGAAGCGCAGCGGCTGAAGCTGGCGAGCGAGATGGGCAGGGGCCAGTCCGACGCGATCTTTGTGTTCGACGAGCCGACCATCGGCCTGCACCCGCTCGACGTGCAAACGCTGCTCGCGGTGTTCCGCCGTCTGATTGACTTCGGCGCAACGGTCATCGTGATCGAGCACGATCTCGACGTGATCCGGCATGCGGATTACGTGGTGGACATGGGCCCGGGCGGCGGCAAGCTCGGCGGACGCATCGTCGCCGCCGGCACGCCGGAGGAGATCAAGGCCTGCCCGGACAGCGTCACAGGCCGGTATCTGTAAATCGAATCCGAACAGCGGCACGGAGGGAATCCCTTCCGTGCCGCTTTGCGTCCGTAAACAAAAATCCCTCCCGGCGGGCACCGGGAGGGAAGGAAAGTCGTCGCTTAGGCGTTCAGCTCATCCAGGAGAGTGTCGAGCTCCTTGACGGAATCGGCAAAGACTTTGAGCGCGGCGCGAACCGGCTCCGGCGTGGTCAGATCGACGCCGCCGACTTTGAGTTCATTCATTGCGTAGTCGCTGCCGCCGAGCGTCAAAAACTACAGATAGCCGCTGTTGTCGCCGCCTTCGGCCAGGTGCGTGGCGATCGAAACCGCGCTGGAGAAGCCGGTCGCATACTGGTAGACGTAGAACGCGGAATAGAAATGCGGGATGTAGGACCATTCATACTGCACCTCGTCCGGAACATCCGCGCCCGCATAGTACAGCTCGCACAGCTCCTTATAGACCTTGTTCAGCACCTGCGCGGTCAGCGGCGTGCCCGCCTGATACAGTTCGTGCGCCTTGCGCTCGAACTCGGCAAACAGCGTCTGACGGAACACAGTCGTGCGGAAGCCTTCCAGGAAATGGTTGAGAATGTACGCGCGGCGCGCCTTGTCCGTCTCGGTTTTTAGGAGGTACTTGGTCAGCAGTACTTCGTTGACCGTCGAAGCGACCTCCGCGACGAAGATGCGGTAGTCATGGTTCAGATAGTCCTGCGTCGTGTCGGAGAAGTAGGAGTGCATCGAGTGGCCGAGCTCATGGGCGACCGTGAACACGTCGTCGAGCGTGTCGGTGTAGTTCAGCAGCACGTAGGGGTGCACGCCGAAGATGCCCATGCTGAAGGCGCCGCTGCGCTTGCCCTTGTTCTCGTAAACGTCCATCCAGCGTTCCGCAAACGCACGGTCGAGCAGCTTTTGGTAAGTCTCGCCGAGCGGTTTGGTCGCGCCCTTCACAAGCGCCTTGCTGTCCTCGAACGGAATTTTGAAATCCACGTCCGGCACCATCGGGCAATAGAGGTCGTACATATCCAGCTTGTCGAGCTTCAGCGCCTTTTTGCGCAGATCGAGATAGGCGCGCATCGTCGGCAGCGCCTTGTGGACGGCTTCGATCAGACTGTCATACACGGAGATCGGAACGTTCGTGCCGAACAGCGCCGCTTCGCACGCGCTCTTGTGGCCGCGCACGTCGGCATAGTAGCAGTCCATCTTGACGCTGCCCGCATACAGCGCGGCAAACGTGTTGTTGAACTTGCCGTAGGTGCCGAACATTGCCTTGAACGCGTCCTCGCGCACGCGGCGATCGGGGCTTTCGCGGAACACGCTGAAATTGCCGGAGGAGAGCTGCACCTCTTCGCCGTTTGCGTCCTTGATCTTCGGCAGCACCAGATCCACGTTCGTCAGCATTTCATACGCATCGGACGGCGCCTGCGACGCGTCGCCGAGCCTTGCTAGCATCCGTTCGCGCTCCTTGTCGAGGCTGTGCGCCCGCGCACGGGTGATGTCCTCCGCAAAGTGACGGTAGGTTGCCATTTCCTCCGGCGCAAGGAATGCAGCAAGCGTTTCCTCCGGGATTGCCAAAATCTCCGGCTCGATGAACGCGGTCGCCATGCTGAACTGGACGTACAGGTTCGTTGCCTTGCCGTCCATTTCCTGATGCTTCGGGTCGCCGCCGTCCGCGGTGCGGTGCAGGTTGGCATAGCAGTAGACGCGCTCCAGCCGTTCGCCGACGGCGCTCACCGCGTCGATGCCGGCTTTGAAGGCTTCGCGGCTTTGGCCGAGCGTGCCCTCCACGGCGGAGAGTTTGGCAACTTCCTCGGTCAGCGCGTTCAGCTCGGCTTCCCAAGCCTCGTCGCTCGGATAGATCGGGGTAAAGTCCCATTGATAGCGGGGGTCGATTTCGTTTCTGGCTTTCATACCGTTCTCCTTTTACACTTTCGTTGACAACAGTATACCGTGTTTTCCCGCATTTGTCCATGCGGATTATATGATTTTTCGGGCGGAAAGGGGGATAGAGGCCTGTTCTTCTTTTTCTTTCATGAGAAAGAAAAAGAGAGAACCAAGAAAAAGAAAGCAGAGAACAGCGTGCGGAGCAGAAAGAAATCCGAAACGGCAATCCTCCCGGCTTTCTTCTTTTCTTGGTACTTCTTGTTCTTCTTTCTCCGGAAAGAAGAAAAGAAGTACAATAAGCCGGCGATCTTTCCCAAAAACAAAAGCCGCCCGGTTTTCCGGACGGCTTGCCGCTTGTTAACGTTTATTGCAGCTTCTCAAAATCGCTGTAATCCACGCCCTTGCCGGACTCCGCCCACATCAGACACGCGTTCGTATTGCTGCCGACAAACTTCGGCAAAAAC
>JAFUDD010000434.1 GCA_017459315.1 Clostridia bacterium
CGCCTTGGCAAGCTGTTCACAAACTTCTGTCGTTTTCATCGTTCCCTCAAAACGAAAGAGTGAGGTTTTTCCCCACTCCTTCAAGTTCAACATTCCAACATGAACGTATTATAGCATACGCCTTTGGAAATTGCAAGTATTATTTCGCTTTTTACAGCCGCGCCCGCGCGATGCGCAGAACAGCGGTTTCAGTTTCCTTTATGCAGGATGTGATCGACCTTGGCGAACATCCGCCGTTCATCGTCGGTCCATTGCTCCGGCGGCTTCGGTTCCGTCCGAAGCTGCGTGCGGGCGTAATGCACCGCTGCAATATAGCCGAGCGCCGCTGCTATGCCGAGCACGACGAGATTCCACGGCTCAATCGCGGGAATCGCAAAGCTGAACAGCGTCAGCACCACGCCTGCGGTGAACACGCCGGTCGCCGTCTTGCCGTACCAGTCGGAATAAGCGACCTTGTGCCGCGACAGCATGTAGGCACCGCCGAGCATCATCAGCAGCTCCTTCACCGCTACCAGCGCGAAAATCACCGCATAGACGGTCGCGCTGACGGCAAACGACGGATCGTAAGCCGCGAGCAGATACTTTCCGATCAGAATACACACAAGCGCGGTCACGCCCATCAGCTTGTCCGCAATCGGATCGAGGATCTTGCCGAGCGGCGTGATCCAGCCAAACGTGCGCGCTAAAAAGCCATCCAAAATGTCCGTTACAAACGCAATCGCATAGATTGCGATCGGAACCCAAAAGGCGGCAAACCCGACCGAATTGGACGGGTCTGTCGCAATGCTCACCGCCGCGAAGAACTGCCATGCAAAGATGCCGGTCAGCACAATTCTCAGCGACGTTAAGATATTCGGGATATGCTTCATCAGCAGGTCAAGTCCTCTACGTACACTTCGCGGACCGCGTTTTCATCCTCCGGCTCCTCCACGGCAGCGGGCGCGTTCTTCGCCTTTTCAGCCGCGTCGCGCGCATCGAAGAACTTGGTCGCCACCTGCGGGAACAGCGCGTAGCTCAGCACGTCCTCTTCCTTGCGGGCGCGATCATTGATCTCCTCGCGGTACTTGTCAAGCTCCGGCTCCAGGAGGTCGGCGGGACGGCAGGTAATGACCTCCGCGTCGCCGATGGCCTTGCGGCGGACTTCCTCGTTGACCTCGTCGGGCAGACGGCCGTATTCGCCGCGCAGCAGCGCCTTGGATTCCTTGGTGAAGCTCTTGTAGCGGCCCATCAGCACGTTCAGCACGGCCTGCGAGCCGACGATCTGACTGGTCGGCGTGACAAGCGGCGGATAACCGAAGTCCTTGCGGACGCGCGGCACCTCGGCCAGCACGTCGTAATAGCGATTCTCGGCGTTCGCCTGCTTCAGCTGGCTGATCAGATTGGAGAGCATGCCGCCCGGCACCTGATACAGCAGCGTGTTCGTATCGACGCGCAGCGACTTATCGGAGATCAGGCCTTCCTTCTTCATGCGGTCGAACACGGTGCGGAAGTGCTTCGCGGCCTCGGACAGCGCGTTCAGGTCAAGGCCCGTATCACGCTCATGCCCCTTCAGCGTAGCGACCAAAGGCTCTGTCGCGGGCTGCGAGGTGCCGTTGCCGAACGGCGACAGCGCGGTATCAACGATATCAACGCCCGCCTGCATCGCCATCAGATAGGTCATGTCGCCCGTACCGGTCGTGTTGTGGGTGTGCAGATGGATCGGCACATCGACTTCGGATTTGAGGCGCTTGACGAGCGAATACGCGTCGTAGGGCAACAGCAAGTTTGCCATGTCCTTGATGCAGATCGTATCCGCGCCCATCTGGACAAGCTCCTTGGCGAGTTTTACGAAGTAGTCCTCGGAATGAACCGGAGAGGTCGTGTAGCTGATCGCGGTTTCGCAGATGCCGCCGTACTTTTTGGTGTACTTGATCGCGGCCTCTAAGTTTCTCGGATCGTTCAGCGCGTCGAAAATACGGATCACGTCGATACCGTTTTCGATGGCCTTGCGGCAGAACTGCTCGACAACGTCGTCGGCATAGTGCTTATACCCGAGGATGTTCTGGCCGCGGAACAGCATTTGCAGCTTGGTGTTCGGCAGGTGCTTGCGCAGGGTGCGAAGACGTTCCCACGGGTCCTCGTTCAGAAAGCGCAGGCAGGCATCGAACGTTGCGCCGCCCCAGACCTCCAGCGACCAGTAGCCGATGGAATCGAGGATCTCGCAGGCGGGCAGCATGTCGGAAATC
>JAFUDD010000435.1 GCA_017459315.1 Clostridia bacterium
ACCGCTTCCTGTTCATCCATTTCCTCCTGCCTTCAGCCGTGTCGCCTGCTCCGTTTTGCTGCGGAAGCCGATCCGAAAAACCGCATCCGGGCATAGTAACCCCGCATACCGTTCTTTACAATTATTTTAATTTTTTGTTACACCTTTTGTACATGGGCGAAACGACCTTATTTCTGCACAAAACGGATATCTTCGTTTTTTTACATACCGTTTGCGCCGAAAATATGCTATAAAGAAACCGTCCGGAGCACGGACGGGGAGGTTGTCGATGGCAGTATGGCGTATCGGTCCGAGGGAGCGGCTGCAGGATGTGGTTGACTGCGCGCCGCCGGGAACCGTGCTGGTTCTCTCCCCCGGCGACTACCGGGAAAAGCTCATCATCAAAACGCCTTCACTTACGCTGCGCGGCGCCGATACCGGCGCAACGCGGCTCGTTTTCGGGGATTATGCACGAAATATGGATCAAATCGGCCGTCCGCTCGGCACATTTCGTTCTTTTTCCGTCGCTGTGACCGCGCCGGACGTAACATTCGAAAGCCTTACGATTGTCAACGACGCGGGGCAGCCCGAAAGCCGCGGACAGCAGGTGGCGCTTTCCGTGTATGCGGACGGCTTCACGGCAAAAAACTGTTCGCTTTGCTCGACGCAGGACACGCTGTTTTTGGGGCCGCTGCCGCCCGATCTGCTGGTGCGCTACCGCGACCTTCTGCCGCGGGCACTTTGCCGGAATGTCCATATCCGGGCGACATTTGACCGTTGCCGGATCGAGGGCTCCGTGGATTTCATTTTCGGCGGTGCGGACGCCGCTTTTTCGGACTGTGAGATTCGCTCTATCGCGGACGGACGCGCAGTCGGCTATGTCGCCGCGCCGTCGCATCAGAGGGAGCAGCAAACCGGTTTTCTTTTTTCGGACTGCACCTTCACGCACGGCGAGGGCGTCGCGCCGGGCAGCGTATACCTTGCGCGGCCTTGGCGCAACGACGGACTTTGCTCGTTTATAAACTGCGTATACGGCGACCATATCGCGCCCGCGGGCTTCGACAAATGGGGCTCGACCGCGCGTGACAAAACCGCCCGGTTTAATGAATTCCCCGCCGTCCCCGGCCGCGTGCCGTGGGTGAACCGAAAATGCCGTGGGTGAACCGAAAATAATAAAAGGCACGGATGAACCGTGCCTGAAGAAGAAAAAATCAGATCGCGTCGTACAGGCGCTGAATATGCTCGCGCGAGAAGACGGCGTTCGTATCGTCGGTGTTTTCGAGCGTCGCCATCACGTAGGGCTTGCGGGTCTTTAAGAATCGGAGGATCTCGATGTATTCCATCTCCCCCGTGCCCGCGGCAAGGTTCAGGAGCTTTTCGCCCTGCGGCGCGTAATCCTTGATATGCACCATGGCGATCCGGTCGCAGAGCTTGTCCATTGCATCGGCAATCACGCGATCGCGCTCGGCAAGGTTTTCGACCGAGAGCAGGTTGACCGGATCGAAGATGATCCTCAGGTTCGGGCTTTGGATCGCCCGGATGACCTCCAAGGCACGGTCGGCGTTGTACACGATATGCGTATAGAC
>JAFUDD010000036.1 GCA_017459315.1 Clostridia bacterium
AGTGTTGCTCCCTCCGACAGCATTTTTGTCAGCTGCGGAATAACAGGCGCCAGCGCCTCTACCTTGGCAATCTCTTCGTCGGGACAATTCGGCATCGGCTGAATCAAAATGCCGCCCGCGCCGATGACCTTTCCGGTCTCCGCTTCCTCGCGAACACCGAGATACACAAGGGACGGCTGCTGCTCGCTTGCGGTGAAATACTGTGCAAAATCCTCCGCAATTTCCCCGGAAACCAGATTGCACATGCCGACATACGGATCCTTCATGCCAAGATCCCGGATAACGGTCAGCTTGCCGCTGTGTCCGACATACCCGCCGACATCCAATTTGCCGTCCGCACGAAGCGGCAGCTCGACCGCCGGTTCGGTCGCGTAACCCTTGACCAGTCCCGCATAGCGTCCGACGCAGACGAGGTTGCCGCTCGGTCCGTTCCCGGCGAGCACCGTTGTCACTGTATCGGTCTGGTTTTTCAGCTGTGATGCAATAATGCTCGTTATTAAAAGCTGTCGGCCGAGCGCCGCCGTCGCAACACGCGAAAGCGAATGCGTCGCCTGTGCGTCGGCTACAAGCTGTTTTCCTGCAATCGCAGAGAAACGGATCGTTTGTCCGCAGAGCATTCCGTGTAAAATCAAATCTTTCATCAAACAGTTTCCTTCTTGATTGCCGTAAATTGGATTCGTTCGCTGTCGGGCCGTACCGGCTGATCGGTGAACGCGTCAAAGGCGCGACATTCCGAAAAGCCGTTTTGCTGCAGCAGCGAAAGAATCTCCTGTTCCGTATGCGCGCGCTGAATATGCTGTTCGGAAAAGCGTTTGTATAAGGAACCCTCCTGCACGAAAAACGTCAGGTTCATTTCGATCAAACGCGTTTCCGGATCAAACATGTTTTCCCAGATATACGCGTAATCCTCCGCCGTCTCGGTATAGGTCGTATTGCCGATCACGGTCGAGAGCTTATACGCGCTCGAAATGTCAAACAGCAGCAACCCGTCTGTTTTCAAGCAGCGGTTCGCGCTTTTGAAAAACGCCGCCGCTTCTTCCTTATCAGTCAAATAATTCACGCCGTCGCAGCAGGACAGCACTGCATCGACCGGCTTATGCACCGACAGCGCCGTCATGTTCTGCTGCACAAACGGCAGCATCCTTAGGCCTGCTTGCAAGGCGCTTTTCCGTGCCTCCATCAGCATTTCTTCGCTGATGTCGGTACCGATGATGCGGTAGCCCTTCTTTGCAAGCGGAATCGTCACCGCGCCGGTGCCGCAGGCACATTCAAGCACCATTTTGACGTTGGCCCGCTTCAGCAGCTTGTCGATATAATCCGACCATGCCGCATAATCCACGTCATGCATCATGCGGTCGTAACTCTGTGCAAACGTACCGTATGCGTTCATCCGTTCTCCTCCAACGTCTGTGCAAAGGAAAGCAGACGCGCAAAACGATGATTCATGCCGGATTTGCGGATTCCCGCAAGCTCGGCAAGCTGTTCGAGCGTCGCATCCGGGTAGTTCAGACGCAGTTCTGCCGCTTCCCGCAAAGAATCCGGCAAATCGTTCCACTTTCCCATGTTCTGTATCGTGCGAATCGCCGCCCGCTGCTTCAACGATGCAATCACCTGTTTATCGAGGTTGGCCGTTTCGCAGTTGCTTGTACGGTTGATGTAATTCCGCATATCCTTCTCGGCACGAACGCTTTCCAGTGAAAGCACTGCCGTATTGGCCCCGATCAGAGCAAGGAAGCCGGTCACGTCGTCTCCGCCCTTCATGTAAACGACATAACGTTCCTTGCGGGTCGTGATCCGCGGATGCAGGCGGTAAGCCTCGATCAGCTCGACCATGCGCTTTGCAACCGATTCGGCGCGACATATCATTTCCAGCTGATAGCTTCTTTTGGGGTCCACGCAGGTGCCGCCGCCGAGGAAGCAGCCGCGCAAAAACGCCCTTTGGGTCTCATCTTTTGCGCCGACAACCGACGGAACCTCGGAAAGCATCTGTACCCCTTCCGTGCCGTAGGTCAAAGCGCCGGTCTCCGTCAGATAATCGGCTGTGTCGGCACCGGATAAATGCACAACATACATGGGGCGGGAACGGTTTTCGCGCTGCTTCTGCTCCAGCACGCTGTCAAGCGTGTAATCGCTGACGGCAAGCGCTGCTATATGCTTGGCGACCGTGAGGCTTTCCGTCTGATAAAACACGGAAGGCTTGCGAAACAGGCGAATGCCGCCCGCCGTCACGGTCAGTCCGATCAGCTGAGACAGACGCTCATCCCGACTGTGCAGGCGAATCTTTGTCAGCTCTTCCCGACAGGTTTCCGCAAAGCTCATACCTTTTTATCCTTGGCAAAGCGTTCCGCTAT
>JAFUDD010000436.1 GCA_017459315.1 Clostridia bacterium
AGGACATTGCGGCGACCGGTACGCGGCTCGATGCGATCCTGTCCGGTGCTTTGGTCGAGAACATCTTTGAACCCAAGACGGCTTTGCATGACGGCGCCGCCGTCGTGCGAGACACTACGATCATTGCGGCGGCGTGCCTGCTGCCGCTGTCGGACGATCCGAAGGTCGCCAGAGAGCTGGGCACGCGGCATCGTGCCGCGATCGGCTGCTCCGCCGCGTCGGACTGCGTGGTGCTCGTCGTTTCCGAGGAGACTGGCGCGATCTCGATTGCGCGGGAGGGCAAGCTGATCCGCTACCTCGACGAAAAGGCGCTGAGCGATACGCTGGAGGGGCTGCTGCTGCACAACACCGGCGCGTTCCCTTGGATGCGTACCCGCGTCAGCGACCGCAAGGCAAAGGAGGGCAAGGGTCATGTCCGATAAGAAACGCTGGCTCTCCGTGATCGGTCGGTTCTTCCTTGACCTGTTCACGAAAAATATACCGCTGAAAATCATCGCGCTGCTGTTCGCGTTCCTGCTGTGGGCGTACGTGCTGACGATTGAAAACCCGGTCTATCCGAAGGTTGTTCGCAACGTGGAGATCACGATGGTCGGCGAGGAATCGCTGACGGAGCGCGGCCTGATGCTCGTTTCGCGCGATCTCGGCACCGCGGATGTCACTGTGCAATGCGCCATCGGCAAGCACAGCGAGCTCGACGCGACGCGCATCAGCTGTGTCGTCGATCTCAATAACCGCCGTCTGAACCTCACCGAGGATGAGGACAGCAAGGAGATCGCCCTGACCGTGCAGACCACGCTCGAATCGGGCTTCGGCACGATCACGTCGGTCAGCAACGGCACGGTCAACGTCGAGGTGGCGCGCGTTTCCACGCGTTCGGCGCTCCCGGTGGCCGTCGAATATACCGGCACGCTGCCGAGCGGGTTCCAGATCGCCGTGCGCGACCGGCTGACGATCAGTGTCTCCGGCATGAAGTCGCTTGTGGAAAAGATTTCCCGCGGAGTCGTCACCATCGACCTCGACCAGTTCCCGACCGCGGATCCCGAAACGCTCGCGGGCGAATACAGCGGCGTCTACCCGGTGCGCTTCTACGACAGCAGCAACGTCGCGCTCGACGATATCTATAACGACAACGGCGAAAGCTATACGATCGAAGTGCCGATCACGATTCGCGCCTATCGAGAGGTGCCGATCGTGCCGGATATCCAGGTCGCGGAAGGCTATGAAGCCGAGCATACGCTGTCGCGCAGCTCGGTCACGCTGTTCGGTGAACGGAGCATCCTGCTCGAAACGGCGCAGATTTCCACCGAGCCGATCACCGCGACAGCGGACATGTCCGCCGAGACCGTCGAGGCCGCACTGGTCCTGCCGGAGGGCGTCAGCCTGACTTCGGGCGATTCCGGCAAGGTCACGGTCACGTTGACGACGACGGAGCTGACCGACACGCGCGAGGTCACGGTGCCGATCACGATTGTCAACATGCACAACGATCTGCTGCGCGACGAGACCTTCCCGATTGAAGCCGTCGTCACGATACACGGCACACTACGCGAGCTCGACGCATTCATCCCGGCTTATGTCAAGCTGACGATGGATCTCAAGGGGCTGACCGCCGGAACGCATGCGGTTGCGCTGGTGATGGAGCTCGACAGCCGCGCGGGCGGCGTCACGGCGACGCTTTCCGAACCGACCGTCACGATCACGCTGCATGAAAAGCCCGCGCCGGTGCTGACAGCCGACGAGGAGTAACCAACGACTAATGGGGCGGCACGCGCCGCCCTTTTTCATTCCAAATCTATTCTGCCTATGAAACAAACCGTATTGATTCGCAATATCCGCCGCGAGCTGGACGCTTCGGACGAAGCGTTCTTCGCGTCGTGCCGCAAAAAATGGGGTCTTGCGCCGGACGAGCCGGTTGTCTTCCGCATCGTGCGGCAGGCCATCGACGCACGAAAGAAGCAGGACATTTGTTTTGTCGTGCATGTGACGGCCACGGTGGAGGGCAAGACGATCAAGCGCCTTTTGCGGGATAAAAAGCTCGACGCAGAGCTGCTGCCCGAACAAAAGGAACTGCCGTTCGTGTTCGGCACGGAGCCGCCCAAGGGCCGCATCGTCGTCGTCGGACTTGGGCCCGGCGGCCTGTTTGCCGCGTGGCAGCTGGCCCAAAACGGCTATCGCCCGCTTGTATTGGAGCGCGGACGGCCGATTGATGAGCGCGTGCGCGATGTGGAGGCGTATTGGCAAAGCGGCTCGCTCGATCCGGAAAGCAACGTTGCGTTCGGCGAGGGCGGCGCGGGCACGTTCTCGGACGGCAAGCTGACGACGCGCATCAAGGACGCCAAGATCGACGGCGTCACCGCGCAGCTGATCGAATGCGGCGCGCCGGCGGAGATCGCGTATCTTGCCAAGCCGCATATCGGCACCGACCGGTTGCGCATGGTCGTCAAGACCATGCGGGAGCAAATCGTTGCCCTCGGCGGCGAGGTGTGCTTTTCGGCAAAGCTTAGCGGCATCCGCACGGCGGACGGTGAGCTGAAAGCGATTCGTGTATCCGAAAACGGACGCGAGGAAACCGTCCCGTGCGCGGCGCTGCTGCTCGCCATCGGGCAGGGCGCGAGGGACACGTATGAAATGCTGTTCGACGCCGGGATCGCCATGGCGCCCAAGGCGTTTGCCGTCGGCGTTCGCGCCGAGCATCCGCAGGCGTTGATCAACCGCAGTCAGTTCGGGGATTTTTTCGAGCATCCCCGCCTCGGCGCGGCGTCGTATAATCTCACCGGCAAAAGCGGCGCGCGCGGCGTCTATACGTTCTGCATGTGCCCCGGCGGCAAGGTCGTGGCAAGCGCAAGCGGCGAAGGGCAGGCGGTCGTCAACGGCATGAGCGACTATGCGCGCGACGGCGAAAACGCCAACGCCGCCGTCGTCGTGCAGGTCGGCCCGGAGGACTTCGGGGATCATCCGCTCGCGGGCATGCGGTTTCAGGAAAAATTGGAGCAGGATGCGTTTCGGCTCGGCCTTGGCACCGCCCCGGCAAGCCGCATAGCGGACTTTATGCAGCGGCAGAAAACCGCCGCATTCGGCGCGGTGCAGCCCACCTATCGTCCCGGCGTGACCGGTGCGAACCTGTGGGATTGCCTGCCGGACTTTGTCGCAGAGGGCATAGCGGACGGTCTTGTGCAGTTCGGGCGGCAGCTGAAGGGCTATGACATGGGCGATGCGGTGCTCACGGCGGTTGAAAGCCGCACATCGTCGCCGCTGCGGATCCTGCGCGGGCTGGATCGCCAGTCCGTCTCCTGCCGGGGACTGTACCCCATCGGCGAGGGCGCGGGCTATGCGGGCGGCATTGTCAGCGCCGCTGTGGACGGATGGCACGCCGCAGAGGCGGTCATGGCAAGGTTCTGCGCCGCAGATTGACAAAATCCGGCAATTCGGCCTTGCACGCGGTTCCATTTGCAACAAAGTTGTAATATTTTTCGGAATTTTCCGGCGGCGGACTGGCATTTGCCGCCGGAGTATGGTATGTATATCGTAAGCCCCCTCGGGGTCACGGAGAGAACGGAGGAATGCCCATGAAAAAGGGTTTCGCTTTTTTGCTTGCGCTGCTGCTGCTCGTATCGCTGCCGGTCGCACAGCGGACGCAGGCCGAGGATACGACCGTGCGCGTGCTGCTCGGCACGGACGGGCAGGAGGAGATCACCGTCACGGTGAAGGGCACGTATGCCGTCGGCGATACGTCGTTTACCGACGGCACGCTGACCGCCAAGATCAATAACGGCACGATCACCGTTTCCCATTCGGAAAAGGGTACGCTGGCAACGAGCAAGGAATCCGTGCGCGTTGTGCGCGCCGAGGCAGATAAGGACATCGCCAACCTGACGCTGTTCAATAAGGATCGTAAGGCCACGCTGACCTACCTCGGCGATCTTGTGTTCTATAACGAGGACGGCACGATGCGCGTCGTCAACTATGTCGGGATGCGCGAATACCTTTACGGCGTCGTGTCCGGCGAGGTCACGGCAAGCTCGCATGAGCAGCTTTTGAAGGCCGAGGCGATCTGCGCCAAGGGCTTTGCGCTCGCGGAGGTCGGCGCGCGTACCAAGAAGTATTTCGATGTTTACGATTCCACGACCTCGCAGCTCTACTACGGCTATAAGGCCGCCGACACGACTGTGATCGCCGCCGTGGACGAGGTTTGGCAGAACACGCTGCTGTATAAGGGCAACGTCGTCAAAACGTATTATTGCACCGCCAACGGCGGGCAGGCCGTCACCCCGACGATCCATTGGGGCAACGCAAACACGACCGAGGGCGCCTACTTCTATGGCTACGATCCGTTCGATCTTGCGGGATCGAGCAAGAACGCGACCGTCACGCTGAACGGTGCCAAGCCGTCCGAGCTGCCCGAAAAGGTCTATGCCTATTTCGTTTCGCTGGCGGAAAGCGCGCTCGGCGAGCCGGTCGAAAGCATCGAGAGCGTCGTTTCGCTCTACGGCCTCTATGACGCCAAAAAACCGTCCGGTTCGGATCGCTATCCGAAGGATCTTGCGCCCCATGCCGAAAGCTATATCACGCTGAACGTTAAGACCAAGGCCGGCACGTATACGCAGACCAAGGCGACGT
The DNA here is from genome assembly GCA_017459315.1 of Clostridia bacterium. The sequence goes on from JAFUDD010000436.1 coordinate 4,618, forward strand.
TCACGCTCGGCGATCTGGCGAAGAAGGCGGGCATTTCCGCGTCCGGCGACGTGTTCTTCACCGTGCGCACCGGCGTACAAAAGTGGGTGCTGGCGTTCGGCGCCAACAGCGGCCACCGCGTCGGCCTGTCGCACCGCGGCGCGGGACAGATGGCCAAGCAGGGCTATTCCTACGTCGATATTCTGAAATTCTACTATCGCGGCGCCGATCTCGTCGATGCCAACGGCAGCGTGATCCCCTCCACCGCGGATTTCAACTTTGCCTACGAAGGCCCCGATCCCGAAGCCACGCCGGTTCCGTCCGTAGAGCCGACGGACACCCCGGAGCCGACCGAAACCCCGGAACCCACGCCGGAAACGACAGAGTCGCCGGAACCAACACCGGAAGCGACAGAGACGCCCGAACCGACGGAGACGCCGGAGCCGACGCCGGAAGCGACAGAGACGCCCGAACCCACGGAGACGCCGGAACCGACCGAAACGCCCGCGCCCACCGACACGCCCGAACCGGGACAGCCGCAAATGGGTGACGTGGACGGGGAAAATGGCGTCACCAAAGCCGACGCGCTGCTGGTCGTGCGGTATGTCGTCGGGCTCGAAACGCTGACCGACGAGCAGAAGACCCGCGCGGATGTCAACGGCGACGGCAAGGTGAACGCGCTCGACGCGGCGGCGATCCTGCGTCTCGTTAATCCGAAGGCGTAAGCCGCACGATCCCTAAAACCCTCACAAACGCACAGCGCCCCGAATTTCGGGGCGTTTTGTATTGAAAAGGGAAATTCCCGTTCGCGCCGTAAAACCGAAAATCCGCCTTCATACGGCACGCTCAAGCCGGTTTCGCTCTGCTTGACCGGAGATAAAACCTTTGCCCAAAAGAGAAAGCCGCCCGCGCAAAGCACGGACGGCTCATTTATATCGCTGTTATTTCTTTTTCCCGAACAGTTTTCTTTGCAGCCAGATGATCAGGCATGCGCCGCCGACGGACAGAAGCATCGACACGATCCAGCTCGTCGGCTCGACGTTCAAAAGGCCGCCGAGGAATCCGCCGACCGCGGAGCCCGCGATGCCGAGAAGAATGTTGCGCAGCAGGCCGCCCTTGCTGTTCATCAGCTTGCCCGCAAGCCAGCCGATGATCGCGCCGATCACGACGGCAACCAGTATTTTGGTACCCATAGTATTTCTCCTTTCCGAGGGAAAACAGCCCGCACCGACTGTTCGGTGCGGGCAGAAGGCTTACGAAATCAGATCGCCCTGATGCGCGATCAGCGTGGCGTCATACACGCCGTCCACGCGCAGGAACTTATCGACAAAGCCGGTCTCGCTCGACTTCACACGAAGCTCAACAGCCAGCTCGATGCCCTCGCGCTGCACGGTCTTGGACTTGACGCGCGCATACGGGATCTGCGCAACCATGCCCTTGATCTGCTTGGACGCGCGCTCGTCATAGTGAACGATCAGAAGATACGGCAGGGAGGCTTTCTTCTTCGAGGAGGCCAAGAGCAGCATCAGAATACCGATCAGCAGCACGCCGACGACCGCCGCCAGCACGAAGCCCGCGCCGAGCGCAATGCCCTCGCCGATGGCCCAGAACATAAACACGGTGTCGATCGGGTCCTTGATCGCGGTACGGAAACGGACGATGGACAAGGCGCCGACCATGCCCAAAGACAGCTTCAGGTTGTTGGACATGAACAGAATGACCATCGTGCTGACCATTGTGAGCATCACAAGGCTCATGTTGAAGGTCTTGCTGTACACGACGCCGGAGAACGTGAGCCGATAGATCAGATAGATGAACATGCCGAGCAAAAACGCCACGAGGATGCTGCCGATCATCGGGAACACTTGGTTGGTCTGGAAATCGAACAGGGACAGGAACGAAGACCAGAGGGTGCTGATGTAACTTGTAGAATCCATATTTCCTCCAAAGTGTAATAATACTTTTTATGTCAACAGTCGTATTGTCTGCAATACAGGTATTTACTCGCGGCGGTGCGCTGCGCGGCGTTCAGCTGCAGCAGCTCCATCACATACGATTCGAGGTAGTCGTTGAACTTGACCTCCAGGATGCATTGTCCGAGAAACTCGGTCGCGGGGTAGGTGACAAGGTGCTTATTGAACAAGTCGGTCGCATACAGGCCGGTGCGGATGTTCCGGTCGAGCGTGATGCGCACGTCCTGCATGGGATAAATGAACGGCTCGCGGTCATAGTCCACGATCACGCGCGGCGTCAGATGCTTTGTCACCATGTCGCCGTAGGCTTCCTTGGCAAACGGCTCCTTGCGGTGGAGCAGAAACCCGTAGCTGCCTGCGCAGAGCGCGTTGCATTCGTTTCGCGTCAGCGTCAGACTGTCCTTTTTGATGAACTGCCCGTTCTTGTGCTTGCGCTCCAGCTTGATGCTCTTATCCGACAGGTTATAGATGCGGATGCGCCACTTGTCGCGGTACTCCACGCCGTCCACCTTTTCCGTCACAGCCGTGTTGAACGGATCGTCGAAGTACAGCGAGCGGATGAAATACCCGCCGTCCTTGGCGTGCGGATCGGTCTTCAGCGTGCTGCGGAGCCGGATCGCCAGCAGCGCGGCATCCGCTTCGGAAATCATGAATTTCAGCTCGTGGCGGTAGCCCTTCGCGTTTTCTTTTGGTTGAAAGACACTCATTTCAGCTTGCTCACTCTCCCGAAAAGCTCCACCATCTTCTCGTCGGTCAGACGGTAGTTGGTGTTTTTGTTGATGTAGTTCTGGCAGTAGAGCAGGAAGTAATCCTGATAGTTCTTGCCGTAGTTGCGGATGTTGTTGCAATGCGAGTTCCAGCCCTTGACCGAAACGCCGTTATACGGGAACCACCGTTCGAGGTCGTAGCCCTCCATTTCGGCGCGGATCGCCTCCTGCAGCTCGTCCACCTTGGAAACGATTTTGTCCGGCGTGTAGACGTTGTTGAAGAAGTCCGCACAGTAGTAGAGAAACCGCTCCACAAACCGGTTGTTCGAGAGCAGCGACCGCCCGAGCGTCGTATCAAAGCCGTTGCCCGCGCCGTGGCCGGACGGGTTGAAGTACTTGCTGAAAAAGTCCCGCCGGTAGCCGCTCGTCTTGGTAACGTCGCTGTTCGGGTCCTCGCGGTTCATCGCCCAGCAGAAGTCGTAGGCGATCCACCGCCATTTGTTGTCCAGCTCGCTCGACCGCCACCATTTGATGTTGCCGGTGTCCGTGTTGCCGATGATGATTTCAAACGCGCAGTACTGTGCAAAGTTGTCAATGTCGATCCGGTCGGCCACATACTGATAGTCCGCGTCGTTGGAAAGGTTATAGTTATGGCTCCGGCAGTATTCCAAAAGGGCCTTATAATCTTCGTTCGGCTTCACACCGGTGTAGATATTCGAGGCGACCACCTCGCTCGATGCGACACCGTTGCCGACCAGGATATCAATGGTGCCGGTATCCTCAACGCCGTAGTGCTGCGCAAGGTAGAACTTGCTGACCTTTTCGCGGAGGTTATACACGCCCCAGTATTGGTCGTTGAGGTATACGATGCATTGCACATAGGCCTGATTTGCCATGTCCACGCCCGCGTCGTTCAAAAGCCCGAGCACAAGCACGTCGCGGATGCGCGACAGCGCACTGTCCTGCCCGGAGGCGCGCAGCACGAGCGAGTTATACGCCGTAAACGGGCGGTTGTCAAAGAACGGGTATTCGAGCCACGACGGGCCGACGCCCTTGCGGGCGACAAGGCCGATGCCCTTTTGCCCCTTATAGCGCGAGAACGCGCCGAAGATGCGGATATTCAGATCGGCGGAGTAGAGCACCTCCTGCCCGCCCGCGCTCGTATAGGTGAACGTGGCGGGGCGCTCCCACATCTTGCCGCTCATGTTGAAGTTCGCCCATTGGCCGACCTTCTCCTTGTTCGTGTTGATCCACGTTTCGCTCGCTTCGCCCTTGCCGTTGTAGTCGTCGCCCTTCACGTAGATGCCGACCTTCGTATCGAACAGGTTCTTCTGATCGGTGACCAGGAACACCACCGGCAGCTTCGTATCGTGCGCCTGAATCGTCTGCTCGCCGTTTACGATCACGTAGGTGTAGGACTTCGTGTCGCTCGGGTAGCTTGCATTGCCGGGAGCGAACGTGCGCACACGCAGCACGGTATTTGCGGAAACCGCGATCGGGCCGGAAACGCGCATCGATTCCTCGGTCGGGATCGTCGTGTCGGTCGTGTAGGTGGCGTATAATCCTTCCGGCACCTTGATGTTCACGGTCTGCGCGCCGTGGTAGATACCGGAAGGCGTGTCCGCTTCGGCGGCTTCACAGTAGACGCCGTAGCCCGTGTCGGGGTTCGGCGCGGCCTCGGTCGGGGTCGTGAACAGCACCCATTCGCCGTTTTTGTCGCGGCCGTAGGAGATGCAGGCATGGCACGCGGGAACCGTCACACGGTCGATCATCGTGCCGTCCGGCTCGTAAAGGTAGAGCGTTTCGCCGGCGGCGGCAATGTCAAAGTTTACCTGATACCGGCGCTGCTCGTCGGTTGCGGAGGATTCTCCGTCGCGCGGGAGGCTGCCTTCCAGCTGCAGGGCGAGATATCCTTTTGCGGCGATACTCGTTCCGTTAGGAAAAACCCATTGCAGAGGGTCGGTGTAATCGTCCGAAACGGCGTATCCGCCGAGGTCCACCGCATAGTCGGCGCTGTTGTACAGCTCGATCCACGCGCCGTAGTCCGCGTCAAACGGGCGGTCGCTCTTGGTCGATTTGTTGTACTGGTAGACGATGTGATAGCCGTTCACCAAGACCTCGTTGAACATGATATCATGCACGCCCATTTCGCCGTTTTCCTGCTTGTCGAACAGCGCATAGCCCACCTCGGTGTTGGCAAAGCCCGGCGTGATGCGGTCGGTCGGGGTGAACGTCGAATCCGGGTCGAACGTGCCGCCGTTGAACGAGCGCGCCATCGAGAAGTTCTTGGTCTGCACGCCGAACTCGATAAAGTCCGCATAGCGATCCTCCGGCGTCGTCAAAAGCAGCGTTTCCCCGCGGGAGGACAGGCCGAAGTCGATGCACACATACCCGTCCACCGGCTCGACCGTGTTGTAGATCACCAAAAAGCCGTTCGGCTCGATGGTCACATCCTTGAACGTGAACTTTTTGGGCTTGGTGATATCGTCCGAAAGCCCCCATCCGTCAAGGCTGACCGGGGAGGAGGAGCTGTTGTACAGCTCGATCCAGTCGCAGTAGGTGCCGTCCGGGCCGCGGTGCGCGCTCGAATTGCTTGCCATGAATTCGGAAACCCGCACGGCGCTCGAAACGGTCGAGGTGTCCGTGTCGGCAATCGTGTTGTCGATCAGCTTCGTGCGCTCATAGGCCGCGACGCCCTCGGCGGTGTTCGGATAGCCGGGGGACGGCGCCATGTTCGCCCATGTGCCGCTTGCCGGATCATAGCAGTAGGACAGGCCGGAATACGTGTCCGAAAGGCTCACCGTCGTGATCAGCGAGCCGCTCGGGTCGATAAAGCGCAGCACGTCGTCCTTGGACAGGGCGAAGTTTGCCACGTTGTCCAGTCCCGTGTCAAAGCCCGCGCACCAGATCACATAGTATTCGCCGGGGCGGAGTGACGCCTCCGGGATCGCCCACACGTCGGTTTCGCTGTCGGACAGGCCGTAGCCGCCGATGCTGACCGTTTCGCTGCCCGCGTTATACAGCTCGACATAGTCGCTGTACGTCCCCATCGGGTCGCGCACGGCCTGCTTGTTGCTGGCAAGGATCTCGGAGATCACCACGCCGGATCGCTGCGTTGCGGCGGTGGCGGCATTTTGGCGCACGTCCTTTCCCGCGCAGCTGAAAATGAACGCGAAAATCATGATGATCGCCAGCACGCCGCCGAGCACGATCGCCAGCAGCGTCAGCTTTTGCTTTTGTTTTTTATTCATTCAAAAATCC
>JAFUDD010000437.1 GCA_017459315.1 Clostridia bacterium
GCGTCGCAGCCCGCAAAGCCGCAGGCGCCGCAGTTGTTGCCGGGCAGGGCTTCGCGCACCGCCGCTTCCCGCGGGTCCACCTCAACGTGGAATTTCTTGCCCGTGAACACAAGCCCCGCACCGACGATAATGCCGATCAGGGTGATCACAAGCGTCGTAATCAGAATGATTTCCATGCTTTCCCTCCCCCTCAGAACGACAGGCCGGAGAAGCCCATGAACGCAATCGACATCAACGCGGCCGAGATCAGCACGATCGGGGCGCCCCGCAGCGGCGCGGGCAGATCCTCCTCGCGGATGCGCGAACGGATCGACGCGAGCAGCACGATCGCAATCGTATAGCCGACCGCCGTGCCGAAGCCGGAGAGCACGCACTCGATGAAGTTGTACCCGTCCTGCACGTTCGTCAGCGCGACGCCGAGCACCGCGCAGTTCGTCGTGATCAGCGGCAGGTAGATGCCGAGCGCCTTATACATGGCGGGCGAGGTCTTTTTGAGGAACATTTCAACGATCTGCACCAGCGCCGCAATGACGAGGATGAACACGATCGTTTTCATAAAGTCCAGTCCGAACGGCGCCAGAATATAGTCATACAGCAGACTGGCGACCGCCGACGCAATCGTCATGACGAAGATGACCGCAACGCCCAGCGACGCCGACGCCTTCATTTGCTTCGATACGCCGAGGAACGAGCAGATGCCGAGGAACTGGTTCAGAACCACGTTGTTGATCAGCGCGCCGCTGATCATAATTAAGATGAGGTTTTTCATTGGGCAGCCTCCTCTTTTGCGGGCGCTTCGTCCTTTTTGTCCTCACACGGCATCGCGCACTTACTGCAGCAGCCGTCGCAGCCGTCGCTTTCGACAAGTGCTCTCTGCCGCGTCTTGATGCCGCTGGCGGTCATGATGATGATGAACAGCGCAATGATGAGGAACGCTCCCGGCGGCTGAATGAAAATGCCGATGGGCTCGATAAAGTCCGGCAGCACCTGAATGCCGAATGCCGTGCCGTTGCCGAGCACCTCGCGGAACAGGCCCGCCAGCGTCAGCGCCACGGTAAAGCCGAGGCCCATGCCCAATCCGTCCGCCATCGCAAGGCCGGGCGTGTTCTTGTTCGCGTACGCCTCCGCGCGGCCGAGGATGATGCAGTTCACGACAATCAGCGGGATATAGATGCCGAGCGCCTCATACAGCGACGGCAGATACGCCTCGATCAAAAGCTCCGTCACGGTAACGAGCGACGCCACGATCACGATATAGGAGGGCAGACGCACCTCGTCCGGAATGATCTTGCGCAGCACGGAGATCACAAGGTTCGACAGGATCAGCACCGCCGTCGTCGAAAGGCCCATGCCGATGCCGTTCATCGCACGGGTGGAAACCGCGAGCGTCGGGCACATGCCGAGCATCAGGATCAGCGTCGGGTTTTCCTTGATGAGGCCGTTATACAGCCGCTCCAGATACGGATTCATCTGTTTCTTCATATTATTTTCCTCCTCCCGTCACGTAATGGAAGAAGTCGAGCCCCGCGTTGACCGCATTGACGACCGCGCCGGACGTGGTCGAAGCGCCGGAGATCGCGTCAATCGTGTTGTCGCCGGACGCGCCGCCCTTGTTGTGGACGAACTGCGTCACGCTGCGGTTTTCGAACTGACCCATAAATGCGGGATCCCCCGCGCGCGAGCCCATGCCCGCCGTTTCGTTCAGCTCGGTAAACGATATGCCCTTCACCGTGCCGTCCGGCAGGATGCCGATGGACAGCGTGATATCGCCCTCAAAGCCGTCCGCGCTCGTTGCGCTGACGACATAGCCGGCGACCGCGCCGCTTGCGTCATAGCCCACGGCAAAGTCGTTGATCCGGGAACGGCCGAACTTCGTGCCGTACACGCCGCCCGCCAGCTCCTCGAGCTTGGCATCGGCCGCCGCGTCGCCGTCGAACGAAACTGCCTCCGGCAGCACGACCGCATAGGAGGCGCGCTTGGCGGCTTCCTTCTGCGCGTCGATGGTGTCCTTGGTCATCGTGTAGACGCCGGACAGCGCAAGCCCCGCAAGCAGCGTGATCACGGTCAGCGCAATGACCGGCTTCGGGATGCGCTCGGAAAGCGTCTTGGGCTTGCCGCCCGCCGCCTTTTCCAGCATGGCTTTGCGGTAGGCGTAAGGCTTCGGAACGATATAGGTGTCGATCAGCGGCGTCAGCAGGTTCGCAATGATGATCGAATAGCTGAACGAGTCCGCCGCGTCGCCGAAGATACGGAACATCGCACCCATCACGCCGATCAGACAGCCGTAGATCAGCTGACCGAGGCGGGACACCGGCGAGGTCGTATAGTCGGTTGCCATAAAGAACGCGCCCATCACGACGCCGCCGCCGCAAAGATGCGCGGCGATGAACTTCGGATCGAAGCCCTGTCCGCCGAACAGCCCCATGAACAGCGCGAAGCCGCCGAGCACCGAGAAGCAGATTTCACCGTGGATGATATCCAGTCCCCACAGCACAAGGCCGCCGATCAGCATGGCGATCACGGAGCCGCCGATCACGCCGTTCGCGGTGCCGAGGAACATCGAGGTCACGTTGACCGCGCGCCCCGCCATCAGCTCCGCAATCGGCGTCGCGCTCGAAACGCCGTCCACCGCCGGGAACTGCGTCATCACGCGTCCGAACGAGATCAGCAGGAAGCAGCGCGCCGCAAGCGCCGGGTTCACAAAGTTCTTGCCAAGGCCGCCGAAGCACATCTTCACGACAAGGATCGCAAAGATCGAGCCGATGATCGGGATATACAGCGGCACGGAGGGCGACAGCGACAGCGCCAGCATCATGCCGGTCACGGCGGCGCTGCCGTCTCCGACGGAGACCGGCTTTTTGGCGAGCAGACAGTAGATCCACTCGGTACCCACCGCGGCGACCATCGAGGCAAGGATCACAAACAGCGCATGCCATCCGTTCACGATCACGCCGATCACGGCGGTCGGCAGCAGGGACAGCAGCACGATATGCATGATGTAGGAGGTCGTCCAACGGTCGCGCACATGCGGGCCGGACGAAAGATTCAATGTCGGATTCATTTCTTCCCTCCCGCTGCTGCCGCGCGCTTCTGCGCCATAATCATCGCTTTGGTCTGCTTAAACGTCTGCGTCAGCGGCCGCTTGGCCGGGCAGATATAGGTACAGGAGCCGCAGGCCACGCAATCGAGGCCGTACAGCTTCTTTTCGTAGCGTTCAAAGTCGCCCGCCGCGACCGCGTCCGCCATCATCTGCGGCATCAGCCCAGTCGGGCAAACGGTCGTACAGCGGCCGCAATGCAGGCAGGCCGTCATCTGCGCTTCGGCCTTTTCCACATCGTCCTCCGCCAGCACCGTGATCGCGTTGGTCGTCTTGGTGATCGGCACCTCCAACGAGCCCACCGCAATGCCCATCATCGGCCCGCCGGAAAGCACCTTCTTCGCGGTCACGCCGTCCTTGATCCCGCCCGCATATTCGACCAGCTCCGCAAAGCTCGTGCCGTCGCGCACGACCAGATTGCAGGGCCGGTTCACGGCCTCGCCGGTCACGGTCAGCACATGCCGGAACAGCGGCTCGTTATACAGCACGGCGCGCCCGATGGCGTAGATTGTGCCGACGTTATCGACGATGCAGCCCACGTCCGCGGGCAGCTTGGTGATCGGATAATCGACGCCCGCAATGACCTTGATGAGGCTGCGCTCGCCGCCCTGCGGGTACTTGGTGCGAAGGCCGAGCACGCTCACGCGGTCGTGTCCCTCGACGGCCTTCTGCATCGCGGCGATCGCTTCGGGCTTGTTGTGCTCGATCGCGATCACGCCCTCCGCGTTCGGGAAGAGGCGCAGGATGATTTCGAGCCCCTCGACGATCTCCTTGGCGCTGCGGCGCATCAGCTGATCGTTGCAGGTGATGTACGGCTCGCATTCCGCGCCGTTCGCAATGACGTAGCGGATGCCGAGCGGGTTTTTGGGCGCCAGCTTCACATGCGTCGGGAAGCCCGCGCCGCCGAGGCCGATGATGCCCGCATTCTGCACGCGGCGGATGATCTCGTCGTTCGGGATCTCGTCGATGTTTTGCCGTGTGCCGAACCCCTCGGCTGCAGTGTAGAGCCCGTCGTTTTCGACGACGACACATTCCTGCATCGCACCGGAGATCGTGCGGCGCTTCTCCACAGCCTTGACCTTGCCCGATACCGAGCAGATCACATGTGCCGACACAAAGCCGTCAGCCTCGCCGATGCGCTGCCCGACCAGCACCGGATCGTTCTTTTTCACGATCGGCTTGGCGGGCTTGCCGATATGCTGCGCCATCGGAAAGACCATTTCGCCCTTTGCGTCGAATACGTGCAGCGGCTCCTCCCGACTCAGCTCCTTCTGCTCCTTCGGATGAACGCCGCCGCGAAACGTAATTTTCAACTGGATTCCCCCCTTTACTCCGTACCGGATTCGCGTCCGGCAAGGTTTGTACGCCCCAAAAAGGCGCACTTCCCCTATGTATACGTATATACAATAGCAGAAAATGCAGAAAATGTAAACTGCAAATAAAATATATTGCATGGACTTTTCGGAGATTGTGCGAAAGGACGTACCGAAAAGCGAAACCGGCGGCCATTTGCGCGAAAAGATATTTACGCGCAAAATGCTTGCTTTTCGGTCAAAAAGCGGGTATCATTATTCTGTATGAGTATGAACGAACAAATTGCGGGCGCGCTCGGGCAAAATCCGGCGCAGGACCCGCGGATGCTGCCCGCGCTGACGCTTGCGTATCTCGGGGACACAATCTATGATCTGTATGCGCGCACCTACCTTGCGTTCGGCACCGCCGGGCCCGTCCACGCGCTGCATGTCGAAAGCACAAAGCTCGTTTGCGCCAAGGGTCAGGCGGAAGCGTTCTTTCGTGTGGAACCGCTGCTGGACGAGGACGAAAAAGCCGCGTTCCGCCGCGGCCGCAACGCGCACTCCGCCACCGTCCCGAAGAACGCCAACGTGCAGGACTATCGCGTCGCCACCGGCTTTGAAGCCCTGCTCGGCTATCTCTACTGCCTCGGCCGCGACGACCGCATCGCCGTGCTGATGCAGACCGCGCTGCAACGCGAAGTTTCGCAATAAAATTCCGGTTCACTGCAAAGAGAATCTTCCAAAGCTGCATCGAAGATGCAATATCACTTGCCGAAGGCAAACAGCACTCGGCGAAGCCGAATCTCACTGCGCAGCAATCTCATTGGCTCCGCCATCCATCCCACTATTTCATAAGGAGAAACCATCATGCCCAATTACGATTCCAATACCAATCGCCCCCGCCGCACCTCCGTCTACCGCGCAGACGACGAGCACAAGTCCTTCGACCGCAGCAAGCAGGGCGGCGACAAGCCCTACCGCAGCGACTATAAAAAGCCCTATACCCGCGACAACGGCGAGGGCGGCTATAAAAAGCCCTACAACCGCGACGGCGAGGGATACAAAAAGCCCTACGACCGTGACAGCCAAGGCGGCGACAAGCCCTATCGCAAGGACTACAAGAA
>JAFUDD010000438.1 GCA_017459315.1 Clostridia bacterium
CGGATGGATTCATAAACGGCAAACTCGGGCTTCTCCGCGAGCAGGTGACGGTAGGACACCTCTTTGAGTCCGCCCGGATAACCGGTGTGATGAACGTACTTTTTATCGTCCAGCTTCTTGCCGGTGAGGACAACCTTATCGGCGTTGACGATGATCACGTGATCTCCGCAATCGACATGCGGGGTGTAGATGGGCTTATGCTTGCCGCGGAGGATGGCTGCTACTTGGGACGACAGACGACCGAGCACCATATCGGTGGCGTCCACAACATACCAGCTGCGCTCAACGGTTTCGCCATTTGCCATATAGGACTTCATGGCGATTCCTCCATAAAATAATGATTTTGAAAGTTGCTGTCATGGGACGTGATCGGTCGGGGCTGTGACAGATTTCGCCCAATGGCACATCGAATATATTAACAAAACATACCGCGCATGTCAAGCGGTATTTTCAAGATATAGTCGTATTTTTTCTCAGTTTTTGCACATACTGTAGGCATCTTTCCTCATAAGGAGCGCACTATGCAAAAACACACACGTTTTTATCCGGTTGCCCTGCACGGCGCGGGCGGTCAGAACCTTCCCGCCGATCGCGAAATTTTCCATAAGCCGCCGAGGGCGGAGGAACGGGCATGAAAAGCCGCACGCTTTCTCCGGAGGCTGAAGCCTATCGCACGCTCGTCAAGGAGCGTCAGCCCAAGAGCAAAGTGCTCTCGCAATGCGTGAGGGCGTTTACGGTCGGCGGACTGATCTGCCTTTTGGGGCAGGGCCTGCACGATCTGTATGTCGTCGCGCTGCGGCTCGATGAAGCCGCGGCAGGCACATGGACCTCTATCACGCTGGTCGGTCTTGCGGCGCTGCTGACCGGGCTCGGTCTGTATGATCGCATCGGCGCGTTCGCAGGCGCGGGCAGCGTCGTTCCGATTACCGGCTTTGCCAATTCGATTGCCGCGCCGGCGATGGAGTTCAAAACCGAAGGCCTGATCCTCGGCACCGGCGCAAAGCTGTTCACAATTGCCGGCCCCGTGCTCGTCTACGGCATCGGGGCAAGCATTATCTGCGGCCTCGTCTATTGGCTGATCGGACTGCTGTAAGGCTTACGGGGTCTCGTTCGTTTCGGACGTAATGCTGTCGGCAGCTTCAGCAGAGGATGATGACGGCTCGTTCATTTCTACGGAACCGCCAGGTTCGTTCTCTTCGGTGGCTTCCGTGCCGGGCAGCACATATTCGTTTGGAAAGACCTCGCGCGGAATATAGACCATATCGCGGATCGAACGTATCGAACCGGGACTGTTGACAAGCTCGCTGCCGCGTGTCATCTGCGCGGAAATGCCGCCGTCAAGATTATAAGCCGCAACACAGCCAAGTTCGTGCATCAGCGTCGCAAGCTCCTCGATCGAAAGCCCGTAGGAGTAGCCCTTTTGTCGCCCGTCTACAAGGACGAAGCAATAGTGACCCGGCTCATAATAGCCGATTGCCGAACGCGGATTGCGCGACGCGATCGTGTCAGGAAGATTGAATTTCGTCTTTGGCTCGCCGTTCTCGTCCAAAAGACTCGGCCCAAAGTTCCATGTGATCCACGGATCCCTGGCTTGAATCGCCGCAGGA
>JAFUDD010000439.1 GCA_017459315.1 Clostridia bacterium
ACAAGCTGGCGCAGCTGCTTTCCCTGCATGGACAGAACAAAGACGCTCTTGCCAAGACGCGGCTCGGCGCATGGGAATACGATATCATCGGGCCGTGGTATAAGTGCAACATGACCGACATCATGGCGGCAATCGGTCTGCGGCAGCTGGATCGCTATTTGGGCATGATAGATCGGCGCAGAGAAATCATTCAGGCGTATGACCGGACGTGTGATGAGCTTGGAATTTCCCATCTTACCTACCGGACAGATGAGATGAACGGCGTGAATCATTTGTATCTCGTCCGTATTCCCGGGATCGACGAAAAGCAGCGGAACGCTGTGATCGAGGAGATGGCCAAGCGCGGCGTGGCGACAAATGTGCATTATAAACCGCTTCCGATGATGACGGCCTATCGCGCCTTGGGAAACGATATACAGGATTTCCCGAATGCGTATGACTATTATCATAACTTGATCTCGCTGCCGCTGCATACGCTGCTCACCGATGAGGACGTGGCGTTTGTTTGCGAAACACTGCGCGAAGTCACGGCGGGATTGGAAAAGAAGTTGTGATGCTGCGAAAGTGGGAAAAGCTTCCGGCCTTTATGCAAACGCCGGAGGTACGGCCGTATTATGAGGCTTTGGCGCAAAAGCGCGGCCAACTGATTTGCAAGCGGACATTCGATTTGATCGTCGGCTTGCTGCTTCTTGTGCTGCTGCTGCTGCCGATGGCGGTGATCGCGGTATTGATCAAGCTCGATTCCGAAGGTCCGGTTTTTTATCGGCAGGAACGCGTGACGACATACGGACGGAGGTTTCGTATCCATAAGTTTCGCACGATGGTGACAAATGCCGATAAGCTCGGCACGTTGGTCACAACGGAGGGAGACCGCCGCGTGACGAAAATCGGCGCGAAGCTGCGGGATTTCCGGCTCGATGAGCTGCCGCAGGTGCTGGATGTGCTGCGCGGGGACATGAGCTTTGTCGGAACGCGGCCGGAGGTTGTCAAGTATGTTGAGCAGTATCGTCCGGAATACTATGCTACACTGCTGCTGCCAGCCGGCATTACCTCCGAAGCAAGTATTCATTATAAAGATGAGGCTCGTCTTCTGAACGACGCGGCGGATGTCGATCAAGTGTACATCCGGCAAATTCTGCCTGCCAAAATGGAATACAATCTGCAGACAATTGCCGATTTCAGCATCTGGCATGAGCTTGCGACCATGTGCAGAACGGGATTTGCAGTTTTTCGGAAGGACTGACGAAAGGGCTTTTATCACAACGGGGAGAGGGAAATGGATAGAGAAGATTCAACACGACGCGTTATCAAGCGCAGGGCCATCTCGGTCGCGCTTGCCATGTTCGATGTCGTGGCTGTCAATCTGTCATATTTTTTAGCATTGTGGTTTCGACACGACGGAAGGTTTGCCGAGATTCCACAGTATTACATTGATGCGTTTGTACATTTTGCACCGTATTACACGGTCGCCTGCATCGTGATTTTTGCGCTGTGCCGGATGTACAAGTTTATGTGGCGCTATGTCGGACAGGACGAGCTGCTGTGGATGACCCTTGCAACGGCAGGAGCGTTTCTGGTGCAGACGGTCGGTATAACGGCGTTTTTCACACGCATGCCGCTGACATATTACTTCTTCGGCATTCTTCTGCAATTTATTGCAACGGCGGGTATCCGCTATTCCTACCGCATTTTACTGGGCATACAGAGCCTTATCGCAGGGAGCAAGCAAATGCGCCGCATCATGATCGTCGGCGCCGGCTCCGCAGGACAGATGCTGCTGCAGGATATTCAGCGCGGCAAGCGGCAGGAGGGACGGGTCATTTGCCTGATCGACGATGATCCGGGCAAGCGCAGACGGTATTTGGACGGCGTACCGGTCGTCGGCGGGCGAGAGGAAATCCGATCCGCAGTAGAGGACTACCGCATCGACACGATCTATATTGCCATGCCGAGCGCTACGCAGATCAACCGCAAGGAGATTCTGGCGATCTGCTCGGAGACGGATTGCAAGGTCAAGGTTCTGCCCGGCCTGTATCAGTTCACGAACGACGAAATCTCCGTGCGCGAGCTGAAGGATGTTTCGATCACCGACCTGCTTGGCCGCGACCCGATCCAGACGGACATGGAGGAGGTGTTCCGCTTCCTTTCGGACAAGACGATCCTCGTCACGGGCGGCGGTGGTTCCATCGGCAGCGAGCTTTGCCGTCAGATCGCGCAGCACCATCCGAAGTGCCTGATTATCTTCGATGTGTATGAAAACAATGCCTACGACATCCAGATGGAACTGCTGGATCGTTATCCGGAGCTGAACCTTGTCACGCTGATCGGCTCTGTGCGCGACAGCCGGAAGCTCGATCAGGTGTTTGCCAAGTACCGGCCGGAGATCGTGTTCCACGCTGCGGCGCACAAGCATGTCCCGCTGATGGAGGACAGTCCGTGCGAGGCGATCAAGAACAATGCCGTCGGCACGTATAAGACGGCCTATGCCGCGCTGATGCACGGCTGCAAACGCTTTGTGCTGATCTCCACGGACAAGGCCGTGAACCCGACGAACATCATGGGCGCGAGCAAGCGCCTGTGCGAAATGGTGATTCAGACGTTCGACGCCAAGGTGAAGGCGGGGCGGCAAAACGATCTGCCCGCGCTCTACACCCATGCCGAGACCAGCGAGGAGCGACTCGAGCATCACCCGTTCCCGGCGGATGCCAAGACGGAGTTTGTTGCGGTACGGTTCGGCAATGTGCTCGGCTCGAACGGCTCGGTTATCCCGCGGTTCAAAAAGCAGATTGAGGCGGGCGGGCCGGTCACGGTCACGCATCCGGAGATCATCCGCTACTTTATGACGATCCCGGAGGCGGTGTCGCTGGTGCTGCAGGCCGGCACGTATGCTGAGGGCGGAGAGATCTTTGTGCTTGATATGGGCAGTCCGGTCAAGATCGACACGTTGGCACGGAACCTGATCAAGCTGTCGGGGCTGAAGCCGGACGTGGATATTCAGATCAAGTATACCGGCCTGCGCCCCGGCGAAAAGCTGTTTGAGGAAAAGCTCATGTCGGAGGAGGGCCTTAGGACGACGCCGAATCAGCTGATCCACATCGGCAATCCGATCGCGTTCGATCACGACGCGTTCCTGCATGACCTGTCCGCGCTGATGCGGGAGGCGTACACGAATACGGATGCGATCTTCTCGCTTGTGGAGAAGATGGTTTCGACATATCAT
The DNA here is from genome assembly GCA_017459315.1 of Clostridia bacterium. Next base: position 3,221 of record JAFUDD010000439.1, read on the forward strand.
CCGAAGGACAGAAAACAAGCATAAGAAAAGAGGCCGGGAGGCCTCTTATTTTTTAGATTTTATAGCCAATCAGCTTTTTGATTCTCGGCTTTAAGGCTTCAAACATTTCGTATACAAACAGCTGCTTTGATACTTGATAGTTGATCACTTGACTGCCGCCGAACTGTCGATAGAAATTCTCGATGCCCTCCACCATAGAGCCTTCGAAATCAAAGTCAGCCGAAACGGACTGCGCAAATCGAATTCCGGCGTCTAACAGCAAGTTCTGCGATCCGTCGCTGTTAAAGGCAGGATCGAAGCCACCCAGCAAATAGTAGCAGGTTCTTTCATCGAACAGGAAGAATCCGGCGCTGTGCGGCACGCCGTCTTCGCCGCGGGCAATCAGCAGCTTGCCGTGACCATGCCGATATGCGCTTTCCATTACCTTGCGTGTAATATCCTCGCGGATCGGGTTTTTCCGATGCTGGCGGGCGTATGTTCGATTCTGCATGTCCAGCAAAACAGAAAAGTCACTCGTGTTTTCATCAATCGAAACGCCCCGGCTTGCCGCTTTTATGTTTTTCTTAACAGTTTTTCCAAATAAATCCTCTTTGGGATCGATCAAGTTTACCCCCTTGATGCGATAAGAAAACGTCGGCTCGATTCGGAACCCGGCCCAACGAAACGGCAGGATGTAGGAGGTGTTATGATCGAGAATCATGGAAATTCGTTTTGTTTTCGGCAACTGCTCCAGCAGTTCAAAAATGATCTCCTTTTGCCTGTGAAGCTGACTGTTTCCCTTGCTGTAGGATTTGAGGGAATCATCCATCCAAATCCCCATAGTTTGCGTATAGACAGGATTGGTAATCACGCCGTTGTCATAATAATACGGCAATCGCGCAATGACTATATCCCCCTCTTTAACCGTCGCTTCCCGCCATTTTCCCGGGGCGACAGTATCCAGCCACCAAGCTTCTTCAAAAACACTGTTTGTGCACGATGTGCATATTTCCGTCACTGCTTTTCCTCCAACCGGCGAACGGCTTGTTCGTAAGAAATAAACTCAAATTCGGGCGATTCGTAAAAATACCGCATCAGCCACATATACCAGTCCCGAATATCCAAATAATCATCACAAAACTGATAATCATGGAACAAAATGGTAATATACTCCAATCCGGCAGCCTTGCACTCCGCAAGAATTTGAAGCGTTTTCTCTTGTGCTGCGCTCAGTTTCTGCGGAAGATAACCATCCATGATCGTCAGCGGAAATTCCCACATGCCGTTGACCTTGTACGGCGCCTTAACGGTCTTCGATTCCTGTTTGTGAAACTCCGTCGTATCATAATGATACCCTATGCGGGATAGATTGTCAAACGTGTTTGCATCATAGCGCACATAATGCATTCGTATGCCGCTTGGAGCAAAGCCCATAGTATCACAAAAAGTGGCGTATTCCAATTTCATTTCGTTTATGTTCTGATACGAAATGCCGTGCACACCGACAGCGAAACCGCAATCATGCACATGCCGGATGATCGGCTCGGCCTCCACAGGTGTATAGGACATGCCGAGTCCTTGGTTCATGCCGAAGAAAAAAACAGACGGAATACCAAGGCTTGTGTCAAAAGCCATAATATCGTCAATTTTGTGTCGATTCTTTCGGAAGCAGCTTGTGTTTCGCAGCCACCATTCGGAGACCTTGATTTACCTCTTTAGCAGCTGCAGCGTCGTGCGGACCCACATTTTCGG
>JAFUDD010000037.1 GCA_017459315.1 Clostridia bacterium
CCATCGGGTTTGTATCGGGCATCGGGGAGCTGTGCGGGTATTCGCTGCGACTGCTGTCGGGCTTCGTGGCGGATAAGACGAAAAAATACTGGCTGCTTGTCGGCCTCGGCTACGGCCTGCAGGTGCTGGCGATCCCGCTTCTGGCGCTTGTTCCCGAAAACGGATGGGTGATCGCGTGCGGTCTGATCATTCTCGAACGTATCGGCAAGGCGATCAAGAAGCCCGCAAAGAACACGCTTGTCAGCTTTGCCGCCGCCGAGATCGGCACCGGCAAGGGCTTTGCATATCAGGAGGCACTCGATCAGCTCGGTGCGTTCCTCGGCCCGGTGCTGCTGTTTGGCGTCGGCCTGTGGCGCGGCGCGGGCGATCTGTTTTCGACCTATCGCGTATCATTCGCCTTTTTAGCGATCCCGGCGGTGATCACGATGGCGCTTGTGCTTGTCGCGTGGCGGCGGTATCCGCATCCGGAGATGTTTGAAAAGGCGGGGGAGGACGACGCGCCGTTTCGGATCGAAAAGCCGTTTGTGCTGTTCATGGCGGCGATCTGTCTGTTCGCGTTCGGCTTTGCGGACTTCCCCTTGATCACGCTCCACGCCGCGCGGATGCACGCGTTCCCGGAGGCGACGCTCGGCTTGTTGTATGCGGGTGCGATGGCGGTGGACGCGCTTGCGGCGCTGCTGTTCGGCTGGCTGTTCGATCGGATCGGGCTTTGGGCACTTGTCGCGTCCACGATGCTGTCGAGCGTGTTTGCGGCGTTTGTGTTCCTTGGCGGCAATCCATGGCTGATCGGCGTGGGGATCGTGCTGTGGGGCGTCGGCATGGGCGCACAGGAGAGCATTATGAAGGCTGCGGTCAGCAAGATTGTCCCCAAATCCATGCGCTCCACGGGGTTCGGCATTTTCGAAACAGGCGTCGGTGTCGCGTGGTTTTTGGGCAGCTGGCTGCTCGGGTATCTTTACGACCTTGCGCCTGCCGCGCTAGTCGCGGTATCCGCCGCGGCACAGCTTGCAGCTATTGCCTTTTATATGCTGTCCCTTCGCGCACAGGCGGCCAAGACGTCTCGATAATAGCCTTTGCAGAGCAAAAAATCCGCGCGCGCCCGTTGACAGCAAGGCAAAAGCGGGGTACAATATTATATGGAAACAATTATGAATGGGGGATTATGTATGCAACCAATTTTGAACATGAAGCGCAGAATCGGCCTCGGTCTTTGCTGGGTTCCCGGCCTTGGCCTGTCTCATGCCTGCATCGAGCTGTTCGGCAATAAGGATATCACGGACGAGGATCGTGCCCTGATGTGGACAATCATTCTGTCTCATATTGCGGCGATGGTGCTCACATGGGTATTCTGCATCGGCCTGGTCATCTGGATCCTGTGCCTTGTCTATGCGATCCTGACCTTCTGCGGCAAGAACGCGCCCGAAATGCCGTTCCTCTCTACACTGGGCAAGAAGCTCGTCGAGTGGACCAAGCCTGAATGTGCTTGCTGCTGCAAGGCGGAAGAGCCCGAAGCCGCGCCCGCCGAAGAACCCTGTGCGTGCGAAGCGCCTGCCGAGGAAGAATCCGAAGCGCCGGAACAGCTGTAAGATGGATAACGCAAAACGCAG
>JAFUDD010000440.1 GCA_017459315.1 Clostridia bacterium
CCCGTTTAAGAACGCTGTCAGATTCGCAACGGAAATATCAATCAATCGCTGTCGTGTCGGGACCGGAGACCACGCATAGTGCGGCGTAATCATGCAGTTGGGCGCAGTCAAAAGCGGATTGCTTTTGGAGATCGGCTCCGTAGAAACCACATCCACGGCGCAGGCGGCGAGCTTGCCGCTGCTGAGGGCCTCGGCTACATCCGCTTCATGCAGCAGACTGCCGCGCGCGGTGTTCAAAAGAATGGCGCCGTCCTTCATCTGCGCGATGGTTTTTCGGTTGATCAAGCCGATGGTAGATGCGTTAGCAGGGCAATGCAACGAGATCACATCCGCCTCATGCAGCAGCGTTTCCAAAGAAACCTGTTCCCCGATAAAGTCCGGTTTGGGAGAATGGTTATATCCGATCACCCGCATTCCAAGCGCCTTTGCGACGCCGGCTACGCGGGTGCCGATCCGTCCGAGGCCGATAATGCCGATGGTCTTGCCGTCGAGCAATACCGGCGGGCGATCCCAGAAGCAAAAGTCCGGACAGGCGCACCATTGTCCCTTATGCTCAAGGCGGTCATGCTCCACCGCCCTCTGCGTCACATCCAGCAGCAGCGTGATCGTCAGCTGCGCGACGGCTTCCGTGCTGTACGCCGGAACATTGCATACGGTGATTCCGCGCTCCCTTGCCGCATTGAGATCAACGATCTCATATCCCGTCGCCAACACGCCGATAAATTTGAGCTGTCTCGCGCTCTGCAGCAGTTCCTTTGTCAGCTTAACTTTATTGGTAAAAACCGCATCCGCACCGCGCAGCCGCTGTTCGACCATCGACGGATGCGTGCGGTCATAGACAGATAAAGTGCCGATCTTCTTCAACGGCGACCAATCCATATCGCCTGGATTGACGCAATGCCCGTCCAAAATAACAATCTGCATACCCCTGCCCTCCTCTATGGTCTTATTATATGGCGACTGCCGCTGTTCGGCAAGCAAACAATTCATTAACAGACCCATCAGAACAGGCTTGTCTGCTCCGCTGTCAGGGGCATCGTTTTCATATAGGCAAAACATTCCTCGGTATTATGCAGGCCGTATCGGATCCGCAGCTTTTCATACAGCGCAGCCAGTTCCTTTGCTTTCGGACTGTTGATATAGTAGGCGTTTCCGTATTCACGGATATACCGTTCTTTCAGTCCCGGGAAATGCCGGTCAAGCGCAGCATAGTAGTATTCTCTGTCGCCGTCCCGAAGCGTCAGCCCCATGCCGAAAAACACGATCCCGTACACACCGGCAGCGGCGCAAGCGTTCAGTATGCCGCGTATATTCTCCTCCGTATCGTTGATATACGGCAAGATCGGGCAAAGCCAAACGACCGTCGGGATTCCCCGTTTTTGACATTCCTTCAGGACCTCGATGCGCCGGCTTGTCGGGCATACGTGCGGCTCCACGATCTTGCAAAGCGCATCGTCAAAGGTTGTCAGCGTGATCTGTACGACGGTTTTTGCCTGTTGATGGATTTGTGTAAGCAGTTCGATATCGCGCAAAATCCGATCCGATTTGGTTTGGATCGCAACGCCGAAGCCGTATCGGCAGATCGTTTCAAGACACCGGCGCGTGATTTGCAGTGTTTCTTCGCACGGCATATACGGGTCGCACATGGACCCTGTGCCGATCATACACCGCTTCCGCATGGAGCGCAGAGCTGTTTCAAGCAATTCAGGTGCATTGCGTTTCACTTCGATATCCTCGAACGTATGCGTAAAGCCGTAGCAAAGACTGCGGCTGTCGCAATAAATGCATCCGTGCGTGCAGCCGCGATAGGCGTTGAACCCCTTTGCACCGCCGCCCGCCGTGAGAATGGATTTTGCCTCTGTGAAATGCACTGTTCTGCCGTTCCTTTTGCTTTATGATATGAGGATATCATGCTTCCCTTGTTTTGTACAGTCCCGTTCTTTCTGCGACGCGCCCTTCTTCCCCGGATTATACAGAAAATACGCTTGACAAACGGACGATTTGGAAAGATAATAATTTGTAACAATATGGAGGGAAACGAAATGGCAAAAGAATACACGATGGATAAAATTGTCGCGCTCTGCAAGGGCCGCGGCTTCATCTTTGCCGGCAGCGAAATCTACGGCGGTCTCAGCAACACGTGGGATTACGGCCCGCTCGGCGTCGAGTTGAAGAACAACGTCAAAAAGGCGTGGTGGAAGAAGTTTGTGCAGGAAAGCCCGTATAACGTCGGTCTGGACGCCGCTATTCTGATGAATTCCGAAACCTGGAAAGCCTCGGGTCACCTCGGCGGCTTTGCCGATCCGCTGATGGACTGCCGTGAATGCAAAGAGCGTTTCCGTGCGGACAAGCTGATCGAGGACTGGGCCGGTGAAAACGGTTATACCTTGGAAAAGCCGATCGACGCGTTTACGCAGCCCGAAATGAAAGCGTTCATCGACGAGCACAATATTCCCTGCCCCACCTGCGGCAAGCACAATTTCACCGATATCCGTCAGTTCAATCTGATGTTCAAAACGTTCCAGGGCGTTACCGAGGACGCCAAAAATACGGTCTATCTTCGTCCCGAAACCGCACAGGGCATCTTTGTAAACTTTGCCAACGTACAACGCACGACGCGCAAAAAGCTGCCGTTCGGCATCGGCCAGATCGGCAAGTCGTTCCGCAATGAGATCACGCCGGGCAACTTCATCTTCCGCGTGCGTGAATTTGAGCAGATGGAGCTCGAATTCTTCTGTGAACCGGGCACCGACCTTGAATGGTTCGATTACTGGCGCAGCTACTGCAAGAATTTCCTGCTGTCCATCGGTATCAAGGAAGAGAACCTCCGCACCCGTGACCATGATCCGGAGGAGCTTGTGTTCTACTCCAAAGCGACGACCGATTTCGAATTCCTGTTCCCGTTCGGCTGGGGCGAGCTGTGGGGCGTCGCAGATCGTACCGACTACGACTTGACGCAGCATCAGAACGCATCCGGCAAGGATCTGACCTACTACAACCCGGAGCGCAACGAACGGTATATTCCGTACGTCATCGAGCCCTCCCTCGGTGTTGAGCGTACCGTGCTTGCCGTGCTTTGCAACGCCTACGATGAGGAAACGCTCGCCAACAACGATTCGCGTACCGTACTCCATCTGCATCCGACGCTTGCGCCGTTCAAGGCCGCTGTTCTGCCGCTGTCCAAGAAGCTCGCAGAGGGCGCGACCGAGGTGTACACGCAGCTTTCGAAATACTTCATGGTCGATTACGACGAGACCGGCTCCATCGGCAAGCGATATCGCCGTGAAGATGAGATCGGCACCCCGCTGTGCATTACCTACGATTTCGATTCCGTCAACGACGGCTGCGTCACCGTGCGTGACCGTGACACGATGGAGCAGGTTCGGCTTCCGATTGCCGAGCTTCGTGAATACATCGAAAAGCGGCTTGCTTTCTGAGAATGACCAGCCTCCCTTTTGGGAGGCTTTCTTGCATACGAAATGGAACTGACAGGCGTTATTCAAAACATCATCTACCGCAACGCATCGAACGGGTATACCGTTCTTTCCGTGCTGCCCGATCACGCGCGGCAGCCGGTGACCGCTGTCGGCAAGATGCCCCTGCTCGATGTCGGCGATACCGTCAGCATGACCGGAGAGAGCACCTATAACGCCCGGTTCGGCACACAGTTTGCTGTGTCGTCGTATTCGCGCGTCGCGCCCTCCACGGAATCGGCTATGATCGCCTACCTTTCCAGCGGCTCGGTGCGCGGTGTCGGTCCCAGCCTCGCCAAAGCGATTGTGTCGCAGTTCGGCATGGATACGATGCAGGTTTTGGATCATTTCCCGGATCGGCTTTTGGAGGTCCCCGGTATCGGTGTCAAAAAGGCCGCGATGATTTTGGAATCCTACCGTTCCAATTCTCAGATGCGAAATGTTCTGCTCGCGCTGGAGCCGTATGGGATTACGGTCAATCAGGCCAACCGCATGGTGCAGGTCTATGGGGATCTCTGCCTTGCCAAGGTGCAGGAAAACCGGTATCAGCTGATCGACGATATCGACAATATGCGCCATGTGATGTTTCTGTTCTGCTTCGACAGGGAATTGTTGGACGACGAGAACTACGGCGTAAAATCCTATCAGGCGCTCTGGATGCGGATTCAGAAC
>JAFUDD010000441.1 GCA_017459315.1 Clostridia bacterium
CAGCATGTGCAGCAGCGTGGTCTTTCCGGTTCCGTTTACGCCGATCAGTCCCACATGCTCTCCAGGCTGAATCTCAAAGGAAACGTCCGAAAACAAGGTTCGCACGCCGAAGGATTTTTTCAGATTGTCTACTTTTAATACTGCCATACGTAAAGACAGTATACCACAGATTGGCGTTTATGGGAATAACTAAAAAATATTCATAAAAATTTCAAGATTCATCAGGGCAGCATCCGTCGTTTTCTGTTATAATGATTATGGAAAAGGAGGTATCTTGATGAATCCATCCAATAAAAGCAAAAAGCATCGTCTCCCTTTGGGCGTGTTTATATTGATCATCGGAATCGCCGGCATCATCGGCGTAGCTGTGCTGTGTGCATTTACGCTTCGCTTTGGATCGTTTGCCTTTTTGAAAGACGCCAACCGGCAAAGCGAGTACCTGACAGTTGAGGAAATCCACGTCGATTCCGCTTCGCTGCTGACTGCTTCTCCCGTTATGACGGAAGAGCCCACCGAGGAACCTACTGCAGTCCCCACGGAATCCGTTTCACAGATCAGCATTTCTGCCTACTCCACGCTGCAGTTCGGTGATGAAAATACAGATGTTGCCAAGCTGAACGCGCGCTTGATGGAGCTTGGGTATATGGATTACGACGAATTGTTTTCCACCTTTACGTCTACAACGGAAAAGGCTGTTATGTTGTTTCAGCGTGCGAGCGATCTGCCGCAAACCGGGATTGCCACCAATGAATTGCAGGAGCTGCTGTATGCCGAAAATGCCCAACGGTATCGTGTCAAGCTGAACGACGACGGCGTGGATGTCAAGGGCGTACAGGAACGCTTATATGAGCTTGGCTATTATACGGACAAGATTTCCGGATATTTCGGCCCGCAGACGGAAATGGCCGTTCGCATGTTCCAGTCCAAAAACAATATTTCCATAGACGGACAAGTCAATCGCGATACGAGCGGCGTGCTGTATTCCGGGGACGCGGTGCCTTTGGCTACACCGACGCCGACCCCCACGCCTACACCGACACCGACGCCCGAACCCACGCCTACGCCGAGGCAGTCCTCGCAAAGAACATCAAGTGCGACCAAGAAACCGCAGGAAACTTCGTCCGGTAGCCAGTCACAGGCTACGCCGAAAGCGACAGCCACGCCAAAGCCGCAAAGCACCTATAAGGCGCCGACCGGCAGCTTCGGATCCGGCATCGAGGGCATGATTGCCTGTGCGCAGGCGCATCTCGGTGCGCCGTACGTATACGGTGCAAGCGGTCCGGATTCTTTCGACTGTTCCGGTTTTGTCTGCTACTGCATGAAGCAGGCGGGCTTCTCCGTCTCCCGTACATCGTCCCGCAATCTTGCTTCGCACAGCGGCTGGACGCTGATCGAAAATATCAGTGATCTGAAACGCGGCGATCTGATCTTCTGGTGCAGCGATGATTCCGATACCGTCAGCCACGTTGCGATCTGCACCGGCGGTACGAGCTTTATCCACGCCAGCGCCTCCGGCGGATGCGTAAAA
>JAFUDD010000442.1 GCA_017459315.1 Clostridia bacterium
ATGATCACCGCGTCGCCCGCGGCGATTTCCTTGTCCTCCGTGCCGTAGGCCTTGATGGTCTCGGCATGGTTGATTTTCTCGGCAAGCCGCGTCGTCAGCGCCGCGATCCTCGTCTGGATCTTGTTCCGAATCCTGAACGTGAGACGGCCGGACACGAACGAGCCTAAGAACACGACCGGGATCACGCCGAGCAGCGTCAGCGTCAGCACCGGACGCCCGATCCCCGCAACCTGCACGGTCGCCACGACAAGGTAGTACAGCCGCGGGATCTCATTGATCATCAGATCGACAAGGAACGGGCTGTTCTTCGTCGTATCCTCGGTGAGACGCGTGATCAGCTCGCGCGGGTCGCCGCTTTCCACGTCGGCAGTTTTCAGATAGAACACGCGCTCGGCGGCATACCGCTGCAGGTTCCGATCCACCTTTGCGGTTACGATCCCCTGCAAATGCGCGCCGATGACCTTCAAAAGCACGATGGCGATGCCGATCAAAAACGCGAGCAGCAGCGGCCCCGTTGCATCCGCAAGGTTGTCCCGCGGCGCAAGCGCATCCGCCGTTTGATTGGCGAACACAAGCGCGAGCTGCGCCGCGCCGAGGCTCAGCAAAAAGCAGACGGCCATCAGCGCCCACGGCAGCCCCGCGCGGAAGATCATCGTAAAGTAGTTGCGCCAAACGTGTGTCCGTTCGGCCTTGGTTGAACGCATTGTCACCCCGCCTTTCTTATCCCAAATAGTCTTTCAGCCATTGTTCCAGATCCGGGTATGCGTCCCGGACAACCCGCTTCATCTGCGGTGAAATGATAAACGCATGACATAGCTTCGGATAGGTCAGAAGTCTTGCATCGTTGCCCGCCGCTTTCAGCTTTTCGTACAGCTGCTTTGCATCATCCAGCAGACATTCGCACTCGCTTGCGCTCACCGTGACCGGCGGCAGCCCAGAAAGATTGCCGTACAGCGGCGATACAAGCGGGTCCGTTTCCTCGCCCGGCAGAAAGTACACGCCGCGCATGTTCTCGATAATGCCCTCGGTTACGATGAAATCCTCTTTGAGCGAAAACTTTCGATAACTGTCTGTATACTCGGCCAATTGCGCGGCGGGGGAATTTGCGTACACCGCCTTTGGCAGCGGCAGCCCCTTTTCCCGCAGCAGCAGCGAGAGCGCAACGACCAGATTTCCGCCCGCGGATTCCCCGAGCAGCACGATGTTTTCGGGCTTGTACCGCGCAAGCAGATACCGGTATCCGTCCAGACAATCGCTCGTCGCACAAGGGTGCCGGAATTCCGGCGCAAGCCGATAGTCGATCGAAAACACGTTGTACCCGAAGCGCTTGGCAAGCGTGGAAACAAACGGCATCCGCGCCTTGGTGCATGCGCCGACAAATCCGCCGCCGTGGATGTAATACACGATCTTATCCGCAGGATTGTCCGGCTTTGTCACCATCCATGCGCCCGCGTTCGGCAGAGCGACCGGCTCGATCGAAAGCCCCTCGAGGAGCTCCTTCGGGCAGGTCGTGATGTCCCGATCCTGCGCCCGGTTGTCCGCTGTCGTCTTTTCGATCCACGCCGTCTTTTCTTCGTCCGTGAAAACCTTCGGTTTGATGCGGCAGATCCACACGATCACGCGCATCATCCAGTTCGGCAGTTCCAAAAGGCATCCCTCCTTTTTCGGTTGCGATCCGGAGCATTGTTTGTTATAATGTATCAAACTGTTCCATAAACATCATAGCAGGACGAAACGGCGTTGACAAGGCGCGAAAAAATTTGGCACAAAAGGGGCGATTCTATGCCAAAACGTAAAAGACTGGTAAAGGTGACGGATTTGATCACGGAAGGGCTGTGTCGATTGGTGGAGAAGGGCGAGAAGCCGTACAGCGAATTGACCGTGCAGGACATTGTGGACGAGGCGGGCGTGTGCCGCAATTCATTCTATCGGAACTACGCGGAAAAGGACGATATTTTCCGCAAGCAGTTTTCGGAGATCATATCGTCGCCGACGGACGCAGAGCCGCCCGCGCATTTTGACTATTTTGATATTTTCCGGTTCTCATGTCGAATTTTCGAGCAGCATCAGCGGTTCTTCCGCTGCTTTTACCGCGCCAATCCGGCGGTCTACTTTGAAACGATTGTCGGACAGATCATCCGCTCCAACAATCCCGCCGACTCGATCGAGCCAAGGGCCTACTATCTCTATGCGGCGCGAGCATGGACTGGCGTCGGTCTCATGACCGAATGGCTGCTGCGCGGCTGCGAACTGGAAATAGACGCGCTCACGGACGTGCTGAAAGGGTTCTTTAGCAAGCGGTAAAAACCGGATCAAGGACGCCGCGGCAAAAGAGGAGCGGTGATACTTCAAATTATCCTGTTCGTGTCAGCGGCGGATGTACACGGCTACCTTCCCAGAACAGAGTCTGCTTAACAGACAAAAAGAAATCGAGTGGAGATAACTCAAATCCGTTATCACCACTCGACATGGCAAATCACGCTAATTTGGATACCGATGCACCCCACCTCGCTTCCCGGGGTGCGTTTGACCGTAAGGTGAGGTGAATCAAAGCTATTTATGAAATAAATGACCGGTTCTGTTTTACTTCTTCAGGAATACTTCTTGAGGATCGGACACGGTATTGCCGTTCATATATCCCCATTCGAACACCCTGCAATCGTTGGTGCAGGCATAGAATGTGGATCGGATGCAGGCGGATTCCCTGTCCGTTTCGTCGATGGCGATTGTTGCACCGCAGCAAGCAACGTCTTCCATGACCTTGACAAGCGTATAATCCTCATTGTGTCTTTCTGTTCTCTGTTCCGTATAGACGGAATTAACAGCGGCAGTGTATGCCCAAAGACTGGCATCATCCATCAGGATATAGGTATTGACTCCGTCCGAACAGACATCTTTTACACCGCTGCAGATGGGATAGGGATTTTCGAGCGTATATTCGTCCGCGCACCAGAGCTCGCCGTCCTTCGTCTTGGCAAACAGATAGAAATAGGAACCCGCGATCATCTCCGTCTCGCAGTTATCAAAGAAGATCGTTTCGACATTTTCCAGCAGCGCGGGCCTGTCGCTCGTGTCCATAGAGCCGTAAACTCTGTGCAGCGTGCCGGCTGTGTCGATATAATAACTGCATTGGAAGAACGAATCCCAATAGACCTTTTCGACATTGGGAATCGCAAGCGTATTGACGTGCAGCGTACCATCGCTTGTGAGATAATTGCAGAGGGGATAAAGCGCTTTTACATCGGATGCAACGAATTCCGGATCTTCGGTCAAGCCGATCGAGAAATGATCGATCCGTGCCAGTGTGCCGTTGGCAAGAAGAGCACACCAGCCGTCGACATCAACGACGCCGTCGATTATCCGTGGCTCCATCAGCTCTGCCTGCTGTTCTGCAGTCATCTCCTCCCATTCGCCGGGCATCTGTACGCCGCCCCAGAGAATGAGCTGACCTTTGTCGTTGATCGCGCAACCAAGCGCGGCATTGATGACGTGATCCATGAGATGAATAGGTTCGGGATGGTACTCCATGTCCATTAGCTCGCCGTAGTTGATCTCCGGTTCAGATTCATGCCAGCCCATTAATTCGCCGTCATCACGGATGACGAGATTGACGTTGTTGTAATTGATCGCTGTTTCCCAGCAGGGGATAAATACCTTAACACCGTGGATGATAAAACGGCCGGTTAAAAGGTCGTACATAGCGCCGTCATCGTTAATCAGGTAATGCCCACGGATCGCAGGCAGTTCCATAGCCGCTGCATAGTTGGCGAGCGCGAGTGTTTCTTCCGGCGTGGGCATTTCAGCCGGGTCTGGCGCTTTGGTCACAGGAGGTTCGGTTGAGCTGACGTTTACGGGCTTGATGGGATCGGATGCGACCGGCTTTTCCACACATGCTGCAGATGACAGCAGAACTGCAAGCGCGAGGATGACAACAAATAATCTGATAAAACTATTCATGAGAAACTCCAATTCCAGCAGGCAGTTCCTGCTTTCGACTGTCTACTATATAATACTATGGAAGCGAGCACAAGGTTGCTGATATATCCCTGTTTTGCAAAATATATTTTTGAAAGAGCAATGTTATCAGCGAGTACGCGAAGAATTTGGCAGTTTCTGCGATTATATTTGGGCTTTCTCAGGTGGAAGGACAATCTTATATCAAGGACATGCAACGGGGCTAATCCCGGTTAGCAATGGTCTTTCCAACAAGATAAGCAACAACTTGAAAAGGCGTGGCTTCAAATATGTTGGACCTATCACCATATACTCACATTTGCAGGCATGCGGAACTATCAACGACCACGATAAAGATTGCCCCTGTTGGATGAAATAGTAAGCGAATACCCAACCGTAACGAAGAGACGAGATCATGAGGTAAAATGATACTTTCCATGCAATAGCAAAGCGACAATCAGTACTTTAGTTCACTCGTACACGATTACCCTATCTCGTACACGAAATACCTATCTCGTACACGATTACCCTATCTCGCACACGATTACCCCCATCTCGCACACGATTTCAGAGTCGGTCGAGATGGGTGTTTTGCTGTAAGTGGTCGAAAATCGACTGGATGAGCATGAATGATGAGATTGCCTGAACAGATATTCGTGTGCAAGAAGCCGAAAAAGCCTATAGTATAAGGACTTTTCCGCAGGGGAAAGGCGCAAAAAAGAAGGACCCTAATTGTATCCAAATCAGAGTCCTTCTATGGCAAATCACGCTAATTTGGATACCAATGCACCCCACCTTGCTTCGCGGGGTGCATTTTGGCATGAGACGGGGTGCAAATTACTGTGAGGAGGGGTGCATTTAGCCACAGGGTGGGGTGCATTTCCGGAGGTAGATGCACTCAAAAAACAAAGCTTACTCCCATAAATCAAAATACAGTTATAGCATATTTAATCGTTCATAGTTTGTATGCAACATGCAAAGATAATTGATTCCTCGTCTGATGGAATCATTAACTATGGACAACCAAAACACGGCCTATAAACTCATAATTTTTTTAGAGATTATTTAATTACTTCTCCCGATTCCAAAGACTGCGTAACATAACACATTAATTTCTCATCAAAATAAACCTTGATTCCGATCCGAATAGCCCTTGGGTACGATGGCACATTAGTAGCGATGTGCATTTTTTGCACAATATAGGCAGAAAGGATTTGCAATACTATCCAAATTGCATAGCACACACTTCACACAGCAGTAAAAATCTGTTATAATATAAGCACGGGCATTTCATAGGAGTCCCGAGTGAAAAAACTTGATTTGACAAATCAACGGTTTGGTCGATTGACCGTGATCAAAGAAGATCCCGTTCCATATCGTGCGCCGTCCGGCAAGCCCACCCGCCGTTGGGTTTGTCTTTGTGATTGCGGAAATCAAGTAACTGTTCTGCAAAACGTATTAACTTCCGGCCATGGAAAAAGCTGCGGCTGCCTCCAAAGGGAAAAAGCTGCATCTCAATATAACGACCTCACCGGCAAAAGATTTGGGAAGCTGCTTGTAATCAAGCGTGCGCCGCTAAAAGGAAAATATGCCAATGGCGCTCATAACGGCTGGCTTTGCAGATGCGATTGTGGAACAGAGCGTGTTTTCCTGGCAAAAACGCTCACCAACGGAACCGCGAAAAGCTGTGGCTGTGAGATCGGCATTCAATCGGCTGAACGCATACAACCCGACGGACTTAACGTTCTCGGACGGTATCAAGGCACTGTAGTTTCTGCCATCAATCCTGATAGAAAATCGAACAAGAACAATACTTCCGGCGTAAAGGGCGTATATTGGAGCAACCGCGAACAGCGGTGGATCGCTAAGATCGGACTAAAGGGAAAGACCATCACGATTGGCAGATTCCAACATCTTAAGGATGCAGAAAAAGCAAGGAAACAGGCCGAAGAACAGTATTTTTCCCCAATCTTAGAACAGTGGAAAGAAGATAAAGCACAGATCGAAAGGGCGAAAGCATGAAAAACAACGAAGGGGGACCAATATGATTTATTGGATTAACGGC
>JAFUDD010000443.1 GCA_017459315.1 Clostridia bacterium
CGAGCGCCGACGCCGTCGCCGGGTGCATCGACGCGGGAATCGTCCCCGCCCGCCACGGATAGCGTTCATCCGGCACGTTCCACAGCTTCCAAAATAGGTCCGCCGTCGTGTTGCGGCATTCGATCCGAAGCTCGCAGTCGTAATTCGACGGGCTGTTGATCCCATCGAGCCGCGTTTTCAGTCGTTCGATGAATTTGGCGCGATCCTTCAAGTAGCCGCGCAGCTCGATACGGTAGCGTGTGCCGATGCACTTGCCCGCCGCCTTCGCAATCGAAACGGGGTCGAGCGGCACCTCCGCCGCAATCGGCAGCAGCGCCTCCACAAGACAGTCCGCCTTCATGACCCGCGCGATGTCGGCCGTGATGATGCGCACCGCGCCGCTTTGGATCGTGCCGGTAAAGCCGAGCGCGTCCAGCTCGGCCAGCAATTCCTTTTCAAAGCCCCGCGGCGCATAGCAGCGAATCTCCCGCGCGGCGGCAAGGCGCGACACGGTCTCGCGCGGGGCGGTCATAAACTGCTCCGTCGCCTTCTGATACGCCGCCGTGATCGCCGCGATATGCTTGTCCGTCTCCGGCCCGGTCGAGGCCGGAACCGTGTACCCGAACAGCGCGTCCTTTTGCCCGAGCGCGCCGAGCGCCAAAAGGAGGCTCGGTACGGCAAACAGCGTCGTTTCCGTTTCGAGCGCACGGCAAAGCGGCGCCGCATCGACCGGGTTTTGCAGCGCGCCGAGCAGGCGATAGGTATTCTTGCGCACCTTTGGGGATTCCTGCAAAAGCAGCGTATGCAGCAGCGCGTGATCGCCGAGGGCCGTCTCGATCTGCTCGCGTCCCGCCTTGGTTTTCGCCAACGGACACAAAGCGGACAGGGCTTCCCCTGCCGCTTCGGTCGATAACGCTGGTATGAGATTGTCGAAAACCGGATCCGTCATGCGTTCGCCGCCTGCTTGATGATCGCGGTGATCGCCTGTGTGCCGTCCACGCCTGCCGCGTTCTCCATCGCCTTGCGGTAGGCGTCGCGCTCACGATAGAGCTTGTGCAGCGATTCGGACAGCGTTACGGCCGTCATCTCGCTTTGCGGCAGCACCATCGCATAGCCGTTCTTTTCAAAATAGCCGGCGTTCAAAATCTGATCCCCGCGGGAGGACTTGCTCGTCAGCGGCACCAGCAGCATCGGCTTGTGCAGCGCCAAGAGCTCGAACACCGCGTTCGCGCCCGCGCGTGAAAGCACGATATCCGCCATTGCCAACAGATCCGCCATCTGCTCGTTGATATAGGCGTACTGGAGGTAGCCGTCGGCCTGTAAGCCCTCCTCCACCTTGCCCTCGCCGCAAAGATGCACGATGTCAAAGTCCGGCAGCAGCAGCGGCAGCGCCTTTCGCAGCGCTTCGTTGACCGCCTGCGCGCCGAGGCTTCCGCCGACCATCAAAAGGATCGGCTTCTTGCCGGAAAGCCCGGTGAACGCAAGGCCCCTTTCGCGGCTGCCCTGATACAGCTCGGGCCGGATCGGCGTGCCGGTATGCACGCCCTTCGGCTTCACGAACTTGACCGTGTCCGAAAACGTGACGCAGATCGTCGTCGCAAACGGCTTGGCGAGCTTGTTCGCAAGGCCGGGCGTATAGTCCGATTCATGCGCGACGACCGGGCACTTTCCCTTCGCCGCCGCCACGACCGGCACCGATACATAGCCGCCCTTCGAAAACAGCACGGCAGGCTTTAAATCCTTGATCAGCTTTTTCGACTGCCGATAGCCCTTAATCACGCGGAATGGATCGGAAAAATTCTTCCAGTCGAAATAGCGGCGCAGCTTGCCCCACGCGATCTCATGATAGGTCACGTCGTCCCGATTGCCGATCAGCTTCTTTTCGACGCCGTCGGTGCCGATATAATGCACGTCCCATTCGTTCCGATCGAACTGCTCCATCAGCGCCAGATTCGGCGTCACATGCCCCGCGGTGCCGCCGCCGGTAAAAATGATGACCTTCTTTTCCATACTCCTATACCCCCTCCGTGTATCGTATGCGATGCAGAGAAATCCGTGTTACTGCAGCCGCTTCGTCGCCGACCTCAGCCGTTGATAATGCTCGTTTCCGTCAAGCCCGGCTTGGTCAGATCGTCGTCCTTCAAAAGCTCGCGGGCAATCTTGAACTTCATCAGCGTATATTCGTCCGGCGGCTCCTTGATATTGATTTCCAGCATGACGAGCACAAGCCGCTCATCCTCCGGCGCAACGGGCGTGTCGCCCTTCACGGCGGAGCGGAAGCCGATGAACCATGCCAGCTCCTTGTCCTTCACCGCGCCGGTACCGATTTCGGCAGTTCCCGTCTTGCCCGCGCAGATATAGCTGTTCACACCGAGGAACCGCGCCGTGCCGCCGCCGTTCGTGGCGCAGACGCCGCGCATGAACTGTTCGAGCGTGTCCGCGTTATACTTGGAGCAGATCGTTTTCCAGACCTTGGTTTCGTGCTGATACGTCTTGATATAGTTCGTTCCGTCGGCCTGCCAGATCGAATCGACGATGTACGGCTCCAAGGCCGTGCCGTCGTTATGCACCGCGCCGATATAGGTCGCCATCTGCAGCGGCGTCACAAGGATCTCGCCCTGTCCGTAGCCGGACATGGCAAGCAGCGCCCACGATTCCTCGCTGTCCTCTTTTTTGATCTGTGAGGACATGTCCGTCTTGATCTCAAAGGGGACGCGCTCGCCCACACCGATATAGCTTAAATAGCTTTTGAACTTCTCCCAGCCGAGCGACATGGCCGTCCAGGAGAAATAGATATTGTCCGAATAGACGATGCTCGATTCCATGTCCATCGGGCCCTTGCGGCCGGAGGAATTGGTGCGGTTGACCTCGTCGATGTTCGTGAACGCCCACGCGCCGGACTGCACCTTCCACGAATCCTTAAAGCCGCTTGTGCCGCGATACGCCGCGATCTTGATTTTTTCGGTCTCCATCGGGAACTCGGTCGTCGTCGTGAACGTGCCGGTTTCCAAGGCCGCGAGCGCCGTCAGGATCTTGAACGTCGATCCCGGCGCGTAAAGACCCTGCACCGCGCGATTCAACATCGGCGTCTGCGGGTCGTGCTCCATCTGTGCCCATGCGACCGAGCCGACGGTGCCTCGACTGAACGACTCGGCA
>JAFUDD010000444.1 GCA_017459315.1 Clostridia bacterium
ATGAATACCCCGAACGTCGGCGCGTTCCATTACGCCAAGACTGTTTCGTTCCCGTTCGGCTTCGGCAAGTCCTATTCGACGTTCGATTATTCCGATTATAAAGTTGAAAAGAGCGGCGACGGCGCGAACACGGTCTACAACGTTTCCGTCACCGTCACCAACAGCGGCGAAGCCGCGGGCAAGGAGACCGTGCAGATCTATCTCCAAAAGCCCTACGGAGAATACAACAAGGCAAACGGTGTCGAAGCGGCTTCCTGTGAGCTTGTCGGCTTTGCCACGACGATGATCCTGAACCCGGGCGAAAGCGAAACGCTTGTGATTCCGGTCAGCGAACGGCAGTTTGCGGCGTATGACGCGAACAACGCGAACACCTATGTCATCGTAGACGGCGACTACTATCTGACCGCCGCAAAGGACGCACATGACGCGGTGAACAACTTCCTTGCCAAGAAGGGTTACACCCCCGAAAGCACCGATGGCCGTATGGATGCCGAAGGCAGCGCCGCACTCGTTTGCGACGCGATCACGCTTGCGTTCGACAAGGACACTTATTCGACCTCTGAAGCGACCGGTTACCCGATCACGAACCGGTTCGAATATGCGGACTGGAACAAGTATGAGCACCGCGGCGACGACACCGTGACCTATATGAGCCGTTCCGACTGGGAAGGCACGACGCCGAAATCGTGGAGCGATACGACGGTGCTGCATTGGAACGAATTCATCACCGCCGATCAGGACAAGTACGGTCGCCAGAGCGAAACGAAGCTCGAAACCGTCGATATCGAGTACCCGAACTACAGCACGTTCAAAGACGGCGAAACGCTGAGTCTCATTCAGCTTCGCGTGGACGAGAACGGCAACGAGATCCCCTACGACGATCCGAAGTGGGATCAGCTCCTTGATCAGCTTTCGTGGGAGGATTACACCTCGGTCATTCCGTCCGGCATGCGCCGCAACGGCGGGATCGAAACCATCAACAAGATGGAGTGCCTCGATCACAACGGCCCCTCCGGCTTGACGCAGCCGTACAGCACATCCGCGCGCGGCCTTGCGACTATCACCGGCGATCCGGATAAGAACGCAAAGGCCATGTGCTACCCGGCGGGCGGCATCCTGGCGGCAACGTTCAACACCGATCTGATGTACGACGTCGGCGACCTCATCGGCGAGGACGCGCTTTGGGCGGGCTACAACGGCCTCTACGGACCCGGCTCCAACATTCAGCGCACGCCGTATTCGGGCAGAAACTTCGAGTATTATTCCGAGGACGGCTACCTCTCCGGTATGATCTGCGCCTATGAGTGCGCAGCGATGGAGAGCCACGGCCTGTATGTGTACAACAAGCACATCGGTCTGAACGATCAGGAGGACCTGCGGCGCGGCATCTGCACCTGGGCAAACGAACAGGCGATCCGCGAGATCTACATGCGGGCGTTTGAACTGCCGATCACGATTGCAGGCAAAACCTATGACCGCAACGGCGAAACGCTGACCCTTAAGGGGGCGTCGGGCGTCATGCTCGCGTTCAACCGCATGGGTCTGCACTGGAGCGGCATGCAGCGCGACATGGTGACCGAGTTCCTGCGCAACGAATGCGGCATGACCGGCATCGTTGTCACCGATATGTGGTACGGCACCGCGTCCCCGTACATGAACCTGCCGAAGCTTCTCACCTCGGGCGGCAACCTTGTCGACGGCATGATGAAGGCGGAGGATCTTGATGCGTCGCGGCCCGGCACGGGTCATGCGGATGTGGCATGGGGTATGCGCGAAGCGATGCACCGCATCCTCTACACGGTCGTCCATTCCAACGCGATGAACGGCGTATCGGCGAGCACGAAGATCGTGCAGGTCACGCCGTGGTGGCAGACGCTTGTGACCGGTCTGCAAATCGGCTTCGGCGTACTGACCGCCGCCGCGCTTGCGTGGGTTGTCATCAAGTCCCTCAAAAAGAAAAAAGAGGCGTAAGCCCTTTTGAAAACAACAAAATCATCATAAAAACATGGAGGAAAGTATCATGAAACTCAACAAACTGGTTGCTCTTGTGATGGCGGTTCTGACCGCGTGCGTTCTGTTCGTCGCCTGCGGCGGTGCAAAGGTGGACGGCGCCTATACCGTAGCCCTCGATTCCAACACCTACTTTGCGGCGCAGGAAGTCAAGAACGACCTCGACAGCACCGACAAGCGCCCGGACGGCAGCGATGCACAGGTTCCGTTCTCCCGTCTGTTCGGCATGCTCGACGGCCGCGTTGCCGAAGGCACCGCTGTTGCCGATTACTATACCGCGACGCTGACGCTGAACGGCGGCAACTACACCCTGACCAAGAAGATCGCGGTCGATATGGATCATGTCAACGACGCAGTCAAGGGCATGATGAGCACCGATATCCCGATGCTGGAGCTCAAATTCACGGGCAAGTATACCGTGGACAGCGGCAAAGTCACGCTCGATGTTCCGACCAAGGTTGACGCGCAGGTTTCGCCGGTTGCCGGCATGGCGGACGCTTACACCCGCTTCGGCGGCACGTTCACCGATGTCAGCGCAGATGCGGCCGACGACACCAACTTCCCGGGCAAGTTCTTCTATTACTTCAACACGCTGTACTTCGTGGAGAATGCGGCGGTGTCCCCACTGACGCTGACCGTTGATGCTGCAAACAGCACGTTCACGATCGGTTAATTTGACCCAACGCAGGCGGCCGCCCCTTTCGGCGGCCGTTTGCTGTATCGTAAGGAGGTACAGATTATATGAAACAGAGCATATTGCGCACCGTCGCGTTTGCGTTTGCCGTACTGATGCTTGCGGCGGCGTTCGCCTGCGGAAGCAGCACGCCCAAAGAGGACCCCAAGGCGGTCAAGAGCCTTGCCATCGGCGTCAAGCCGACCACCACGACTTATTATGAGGGTGACACGTTCGATCCTGCGGGAACGCGCATCGACGCGAACCTGGCCGACGGCAGCGTGGAAGAGGGCGTTGCCTATGAATACGAAGCGACGACACCGCTGACCGCCAAGGGCTATAAGGTCAAGTTCAATTACGGCGGACAGACCGTCGTGCTGAACCTCGACATCATCCGCGCGGGCAACCGTCCCGAATATGATCTCGAAAACACCGAGCCGCTTGCCAATTCCCCGCTTGCCGGAAAAGTCTATTTCGTCCTCGGTTCGTCGGTGACGCGCGGCGAGCATTCGGACGGACAGTCGATGGCGGACTTCCTTGCCAAAAGAAACGGCTGCACCTGCATCAAGGAAGCTGTTTCCGGTACGCCGCTACTTGACAACAGCGACAAGAGCTATGTCAAACGGTTTGACGCGTTCCTTGCAAGCGAGGACTGCCCGGCGCATCTGGACGCCTTCATTTGCCAGCTTTCCACGAACGATCTGAAGTTTTCCGATCAGTTCGGAGAGGTCACGGCAGACGATGTACGCGATATAGCGGCGTTCGACGTGACGACCACCGCGGGAGCAATGGAGTACATCGTTGCTAAGGCGCAGGAGAAATGGGATTGCCCGATCTTGTTCTACACGAACAGCAATTTCCAAAACGAAACGTATGAAAAGGAAATCGCACTGATGGATGCGGTGATTGCCAAGTGGCAGATCGGCGTGATCGACCTCTACCGCGACGAAGCGTTCAACAATGTCACCGAAGCAGAAAAGGACCTCTATATGGCGGACAACGTCCATCCGACTCGCGCAGGCTATCGCGACTGGTGGACGCCGAAGTTTGAAGAGGTCTTGGGAGGACTGCAATGAGCCGTCGCCTTTGCGCGTTGCTCTTTGCAACGCTGCTCCTTTTCGCCTGCGCCGCTCCGGCGGCCTTGAACGAATCCGCGCCTACCGAGGTGCCGACGGGCGAACCGTCCACGGGCAGTATCGAATTTCTTTTAATCGGCAAGGACGGCAACGACATGGCGTACGATAAAACCCGCGTAACGCCCGACCCGGCTTCGCCACTGCAAGGCAAAACGATCTACTGGCTCGGCTCATCCGTCACCTACGGCGCTGGCTCGAACGGACAGTCGATGGCGCACTTTATGGCGGCAAAGGACGGCGTAACCTCGGTAGTCGAGGCCATGTCCGGCACGACGCTGGCGACAGGAGAGCAGAAGCCCGAAACGTCATACGTTAGCCGCCTGCTTGCAAGCGAGAAGTTCGACAAGACCGCAAAGATTGACGCCTTTGTCTGTCAG
>JAFUDD010000445.1 GCA_017459315.1 Clostridia bacterium
AGCATGGTTTCCGGACGAGTCGTTGCAACGGTAATGGAATACGACTTGTCCGGCGCGTCATAGCGAATATGCCACAAATGGGAGGCTTGCTCCTCATATTCGACCTCGGCATCGGAAAGGGCGGTCTTACAGGACGGGCACCAGTTGATAATGCGGTCGCCGCGATAAATCAATCCTTTGTCATAGAGGCGCTTAAATACCTTGACAACTGCACGGTTGCAGCCGTCGTCCATTGTAAAGCGTTCCCGTTCCCAGTCGCAGGAGGAACCCATTTTTCGAAGCTGTTTTACGATCGTCGAGCCGTACTGGTTGCGCCAAGCCCATGCGCGTTCCAGAAACTTTTCGCGGCCGATATCGCGTTTGTCGATACCTTCCTTAGCCATCTGCTCTACGATTTTGACTTCCGTAGCAATCGAGGCATGGTCTGTGCCTGGCATCCAAAGCGTCTCATATCCGCTCATGCGCTTATAGCGGATCAACGTGTCCTGCAGCGTGTTGTCCATGGCATGTCCCATGTGCAGCTTGCCGGTGATGTTGGGCGGCGGAATCACGATGGTATAAGGCGTTTTGTTCGGATTCGGCGCTGCGTGAAAATACCCGTTGCGCTCCCATTTTTCGTACCAAGCCTGTTCCACCGATGCATGGTCGTAGGCTTTCGGCATCTCTTCTTTCATACAAATATCCTCCGTTATCTTTCTCAAAAATGAAAACGTTCCAATCGTCAAAGGACGAATGGAACGTTCGCGGTACCACCTTTGTTAAACAGCATGCACTGTTTCTCTCTATGCCGATAACGCAGCAACGCGGATACGACTACTGATCTTCCCCGTATCGACTCACAAGCGACCTTCCGAAATGCCCTTCCGAACCGTTTTTGCAGCCTATGAAACGGTCTCTCTTGCGGCGGCGGATTCGTACTCCTCTTGTTCCGTGTCTTTTCTTGATTTTACCATAAATTGCAGACTTGTCAAGAATTGTTTTCCTTTGCAGCCTGCGCATTGGCCCATGCGATCATCTTTTCTTCCAGAAGATCGAAGCCGCCCGGTCCCCAGGACAGGTATTCTTCATAAAAGTCCTTATCTCTGAAATCGAAGATTTCCCGGCAGTTCTCGGTAATTTCATATTGTCGGCAGAAGCCCATTACATATTTGCAATAGTAAATGGGCATATCGACGGCAATCTCATAGATACGCTCGAGATAGGATTCCATGCCCCATTCCGTAAGAAAGGCTTTCACATCTTCCTTTGTCGCCCCTTTTCCGTTGACCTTCAACGATGCGGTCAGCACAATCAGATTGGATAGGTTGCTGTTCAGCACAGAGGTCATACATTCTGCCGTCCCGAACATATCCGCCCGCTTGGCTATGCTGTATTCAGCATTATTCGCCCATCCCTCAGCATACCCGATGGGTTCAATCGCCATTTGAAACAGTGGGATCGTTCCGAGTGCATACTGGTAGGTATACTGGTACATATGACCGGGATACCCTTCGTGCGCAAGCGTCAGAAGATTTGTTTTGGCGGTGGGATTGATCAGAATTGTATTATCCGTATAATGATCGACCGGCGGAATCAGATAGGCAGCCGGACTGAAGCCCTCCTGCAATTCGGGCGGGATATTGCGAAGCGTGCGCGATACAGCAGGCATCGGCGGCACGATATCCGTGATCAGCGTTTTCAGATACCGTTCATCTCCTTCGACGGTGCCGGTCGTGATTGTATTCTTTCTGCCGCTGCTCTTATTGTTCGCCGCCATCAAAGGATAATACAGATCCATAGCACTCGTCTCGAGGAAGTCTATGGTCTCGTCGATCGTCCA
>JAFUDD010000446.1 GCA_017459315.1 Clostridia bacterium
CTGATCGCGTGCGCCTTGAATATCGCGGGCGATTTGCTGCTGGTTGCCGTATGCGGCCTCGGCACGCGCGGCGCGGCGTATGCCACGGTGCTTGCGCAGGGCGTCAGCGTGGTTCTTTCCTTTTGGATTATTCGTCGCCGCAAGCTGCCGTTTCATTTGACAAAAAGCGATGTATTGCGCCCAAAGATGCACTTGATCGCGGATATTCTGAAGCTCGGCATTCCGATTGCTTTGCAGGATATCCTTGTCAGCCTGTCGTTTCTGATCATCCTTGCGATCGTCAACAGCCTCGGCGTCACAGCTTCGGCGGGCGTCGGCGTTGCGGAAAAGCTCTGCGGGTTCGTCATGCTTGTGCCGTCGGCATTCATGCAGGCCATGTCTGCGTTTGTCGCGCAGAACATCGGCGCCGAAAAACCCGGTCGGGCGCGAAGGGCCCTGCTGTACGGCATTGCCACATCGCTTGCCATCGGCGTCGTCTTGGCCTATCTGAACTTCTTCCACGGCAACTGGATGGCATGGCTGTTCGTCAAGGATCCCGAAGTCATCGCTGCCGCGGCGGAATATCTCAAGGCATACGCGATCGACTGTCTCTTAACCTCGTTCCTGTTCTGCTTTATCGGCTATTTCAACGGCGTCGGCAGCACCGTGTTCGTCATGCTGCAGGGCATCTTAGGCGCGTTTTGCGTGCGCGTGCCGATCTCATGGCTCATGAGCCGCCAAAGCCCCGTTTCACTGTTCCACGTCGGCCTTGCCACGCCTGCCTCGTCATTTGTGCAGATCGCGCTGTGCGCCGTGTGGTTTGCCATACTGCTGCGCCGCGAGAGGGCAGGGCGAAATTCTGCGCCGCTTGCTTGACGTAGCCGTAAGTGTTCGGTATAATGTACGTAAAGGAAACGGCTTTCGTTTCCGCATCCGGAAAGGAGTTTGCTATGGCTTTACAGCTTCGTCCCTATCATGCCCCCGATTTTTCCGAGCCGCGTTTTGTCAATGCGCCGAACGCCGCTTTGACGCCTGCGCCGCTTGACCGCGTCGCGCCGGAGCAGTATCACGCAATGAGCATCTTCCCCGAATATTTCAAGGTGAACGGGCAATGGCTTTTGGCCGAGGAGAGCCGCATGGACTGTGTGCCGGTGCTGCGGAACGGCAAAATCGAGGTCGTCGAATTTCGCCATATCAAGGCGGGCGAGCTTGTTGTTTGCGGCAGAACCGAGGACGCGAGCGAGGGCATCTACGTCCACGCAAACGGCTTTGCGGAGGACAAGAACGAGCGCGACGTGTTCGCCTTCCGGCAGAACCGTACGCGCGAGACGGCGTTTTCCAAGGATTACGACGATCTCTACGACGTATTGCGTCACGACCGCGAACACGGCAGGATCGTTTGGGTGCTCGGCCCGGCGGTTGCATTCGACCATGATTCCCGCGCCTCGTTTGCCAAGCTGATCCAAAACGGCTATGTGGACGCGCTGCTGGCGGGCAACGCGCTTGCCACGCACGATCTGGAGGGCGCGTACCTCAAAACCGCGCTCGGCGTCGATATCTATACGCAAAAGGGCATGCCGAACGGGCATTACAATCATCTTGACACGATCAACCGCGTCCGCTATCACGGCAGCGTGAAAAAGTTCATCGAGGCCGAGGGCATCGACAACGGCATCATCTGGTCGTGCGAGACATGCGGCGTGCCGTATGTGCTCGGCGGCTCGATCCGCGACGACGGCCCCTTGCCGCCCGTTTACGGCGACGTATATGCGGCGCAGGACGCCATGCGCCATGAGGTGCGCACCGCGACAACCGTGATCTGCATTGCGACGATGCTCCATTCCATCGCCGTCGGCAATATGACGCCGTCGTTCCGTGTGCTGCCGGACGGCACCGTGCGGCAGGTGTATTTCTACTGCATTGATGTGTCCGAGTTCACCGCCAATAAGCTGGCCGACCGCGGCTCACTCTCTGCGCGTTCGATCATTACCAACGCGCAGGACTTTATCGTGACCACCGCCAAAGGCCTCGGCCTGTAAAGTGATATCACAATAACCATTTAGGAGGAATTTGCAATGAAAAAAGATTTGGGCGTGCTGCCCGCCGTATTCCCGATGCCCGTACTGATGATCGCCACGTATGATGAGAACGGCGTCGTCGATGTGATGAACGCCGCGTGGGGCATGATCAGCGATATGGATCAGATCACGCTTTTCCTGGGCCAGGATCGCAAGACCGTTGCGAACATGAAGGTCAGCACGGCGTTTACCGTCGCGCTGGCGGATCAGGCGCACATGAAGGAAGCG
Source organism: Clostridia bacterium (assembly GCA_017459315.1). Next base: position 2,286 of record JAFUDD010000446.1, read on the forward strand.
GACTTCTTCGGCATTGCGACCGGCAACAAGATGCCCGATAAGTTCGCGCGCACCGGCCTGACCGCCGTCAAGAGCGCGCATGTCAACGCCCCGATCATCGAGGAATTCCCGCTTGTCATGGAATGTGAGCTGGATCGCTTCCTCGACGACGGCAACTTCTTCGCGGTGATCGGCAAGATCGTCAACACCGCCGCCGATGAATCCGTGCTCGACGAGCGCGGCAAGGTCGAGCCGGCAAAGCTCAACGCGATCCTGTTCGATCAGTTCCGCAACGGGTATTACGCCATCGGCGAAAAGGTCGGCAAGGCATGGAACGCGGGCGCTGGTCTGATGAAGGAGTAACGGGGGAGCAGTATGGCAGAAAAGCCCTTCGGCTGGTGCTTCCTCGGCACCGGCACGCTTGCGCAGAACGTCGCAAAGGAGATCGTGCCGTCCGGCAGACACCGGATCGTCTCGACATTTTCGAGAAACTTTGAAAAGAACAAGGCGTTCGCGGACAACTGCGGGGCGACGCCCTGCCGCAGCGCGGAGGAAGCCATCCAAATGGAAGGCGTGGACGCGGTCTATATCGTCGTCCCGCATCCGGGTCACTATGCGCTGACAAAGCTCGCGCTCACGCTCGGCAAGCCGGTTCTCTGCGAAAAGCCGTTCACCGTGGACGCCAAGCAGTCCAAGGAACTGTTCGACCTTGCAAAGGAAAAGCGTCTGTACCTTGCCGAAGCCATGTGGA